>JAUVBP010000087.1 GCA_030591125.1 Candidatus Woesearchaeota archaeon
GCTGTGTTCATGAACTGCCTTCCGGCAATGCGGGAGATGGAACAGACAGCTGAGGTGATTGATGGTCCGCAGAGCATAGTGTTCGACCAGGCAGAGAACAGGCTCCACGCCCAGAAAGCATTGATGCTGAGACTGTTGGGAGCAAAAGACTGATAGTTGCAGGCATATCCATTGTTTTTACTGTTTTTCTGAAGGCCTTTCCGCACATCATTTATATACTACTTCTCATTCAAATTCCCTATGAAATCAGACCTTTCTGCACTCGAGGTGCACTACCTGGTAAGAGAGCTTCAGCCTCTGATAGGGGGAAAGATTGAGCAGATATATCAGATCGGCAAGGAAGAGCTGGTGTTACAGTTCCACGTACCTAATGTAGGAAAGCAGATACTGCGTATAGTCCTGGGTAAGATGATCTATCTTGCATCTGTGAAGAGCAGCATCCCTGAAAAGCCTCCTGGATTCTGTCTGCATCTCAGGAAACGGCTCAGGTCAGCACGGCTCAGGGGAGTATCCCAGATCGGCTTTGATAGGATAGTTGAGTTTATATTAGAGACAAAGGATGCCAAGTTCCGGTTTGTGGTGGACCTGTTCAGCAAAGGCAATCTTATACTTTGTGATGATGATGGTAAGATTGTATCCGTCCTGGAACGTCAGGAGTGGAAAGACCGTTCTGTAAAGCCTGGAGAGCAATATTCTTCCCCTGAAAAGGAGGTCAACTTCCTGCAACTTACAGAAGAGGACTTGAACGCTGTTCTTATGGGATCAGATAGGGAGAACCTTGTGAAATCTCTTGCGATCGATCTTGGCCTTGGAGGAGTTTACGCAGAAGAGATATGCCTGCTTGCAGGTGTTGATAAGAACCTTAAGCCAGGACAGCTATCTGACAAGGAGAAAGCAGCATTGCTGAAAGCTTCAGTTTCTTTGGTTGATAAGGATATAGGATCTTTTGTTGTCTACAGAGACGCTGAAAAGAAAGATGTCAAGGACATAACGCCATTTGCACTTCAATCATACAAAGACCTGCCTGCAGAGCCAAAAGATTCTTTCAGTGCTGCTCTTGACTCCATACTGACAAAGCGGGACGAGCATAAGGTACTGGAACACACAGAGAAGGTTGCGTCGACAAAGATAGATAAGGTGAATGAGATGATATCACAGCAGACCCTGCGGGTGAAGGGTCTGGAAGAGTCTGAGAAAGCGAACCAGAGGAAAGGTGAAGTGATCTATGAGAATTATCCTCTTGTTGAACAGGTGCTGAAAGAGATGACAGAGCTAAGGAAAGAGCTTTCCTGGGTTGATATCAAGAAAAGATTTAAAGGGCATAAGATGATAAAAGGTATTGATGAGAAGACAGGGGAGATCACATTAGAGCTGTAGAAGAGAGTGCGGGGATATGGTGACTGGACCACAGAGCATGGAGGAGTTGGATAGGCTTGATATATCTCCTAATCTCGTTAAGGCATACCTCAGCGACCTGACTAAGACCTGCCTTATGATATGTGCTATATCTGCAGGCATATATCTGGGTATATATCTTGCAGGAGAGGAGGTCCTCACTGACATGTTGGCGCGTATCGGAGTTCCATTCGTATGGCTGACCTGGGCCGCCATGGTTGCCCTGGGTGTGCTGTTTGTGCTGACTATCTTCAAGACACTCCAACTTACATCATATGAGCTTTTATTTGAAGGGAAGACACTCAAATATTCATATGGTAATTTCGTGAAGGTGACAAAAGAGGCAGACATGACCACTACCATAAGCGTAAATTATAAAGAATACTCTCCGTTCAAGCTTGGTGAGCTGATAGTTACATTTACAGATGCAGGACAGCCGGCGCTCCGCGTGCAGTACGTCGATGACGCTAAATACCAATGCGATATGGTGAATAAGCTCATCAATCTCAGACGCGCACAGCAGGTGCAGAAGATAGAGGAGACAGGTGTTGTAGGATGACAGAAGCGATAATACTGGCAGGGGGTTTCGGGACGCGGTTACAGCCGTTGACTGAGAAGACACCAAAACCGCTCTTGCCGATAAAGGGCAAACCTATCATAGAACATGCTATTGAGAATTTCAAGCGTCATGGGATTCTTGATATCATCCTTTCGATAGGTTACAAGGCAGACATGATGAAAGAGTATTTTGGTGATGGAAGCAGGTTAGGTATCAGGATATCCTATTGCATAGAAGGTGAACCGCTCGGCACTGGCGGAGCGATAAAGAAAGCGGCCAGGGAGAATGATGTGCATGATACATTCGTCGCCATCAATGGAGATAACCTTGCTGATTTTGACTGGACAGCGATCCTGCAGGCACACAGGAAGAACAATGCTAAAGTCACGCTCTCGTTGTATCCTGTAGAGGACGTGACGCAGTATGGTATAGCAAAGATTGATGGTGATAAGATTGTTGAGTTCATAGAGAAGCCCTCTGTCGAGGAAGCACCATCTGATCTCAACAATGCTGGCGGTTATGTCATAGAACCTGAGGTTCTTGAGATGCTGCCTGAAGGTAGATGCTCGATAGAGCGTGACTGCTTTGAGAAGCTCGCTAAAGACGGCGAAGTATACGCTTTCAGGCATGAGGGACAATGGTTCCCTACTGATGATCTTGAGAAGTATGAGCGTGCAGACAGGGAGTTCATCCCTCATGACGGAATGAAGGGTGATTGAGATGAAGACCCCTATTGACTGGATGAGAAAATGAACATTTTTCTTAAGCGTTACAGAGAGTTGGGTCACGACATTGATCCGGATAAGATCGCTTTAAAGCGGGCTATACGGGTCAACACCCTGAAGATATCTGAGGATGATCTGGTCACCCGGCTGAAGCGGAAG
This sequence comes from Candidatus Woesearchaeota archaeon, assembly GCA_030591125.1. GTDB lineage: Archaea > Nanobdellota > Nanobdellia > Woesearchaeales > UBA11576 > JABMQF01. The sequence continues at coordinate 2,839 of JAUVBP010000087.1, forward strand.
AAGGTCAGGCTTCAGAAGATACCATTCACTGATGTGGGCTATTGGGCAGAGGCGGATTTCGCATTGAGCTCGACTGCAGAATACCTGCATGGTCATTTCTACAGCCAGGAAGCGGCATCGCAGCTGCCTGCAAAAGTATTGGATCCCAAGAACGGAGACTCCGTGCTGGATATGTGCGCAGCTCCGGGATCGAAGACGACCCAGCTCGCTGCACTCATGCAGAATCAGGGCACTCTTATCGCATTGGACTCTAACATGGGCCGCATATCTGCCCTGCGGAACAATCTCGAGCGCTGCGGTGTGAGGGACTGTCTGGTCTACCATAAGGATTCTGTCCATGCCGCAGACATCGATCTCAAGTTTGACAGGGTACTGCTTGACGCGCCTTGTTCAGGCAACTTCACCACAGATAAAGACTGGTTTGACAAGCGTTCGCTTGAAGGTATACGGTCCATGGTAAAGACACAGAAAGCTCTTCTAAGAGCTGCAGTGAACCTGCTTAAGTCCGGTAGTACGCTTGTATATAGCACCTGCTCTCTTGAGCCTGAAGAGGATGAGGAAGTCATAGAGTGGGCGATAGCTGAACTCCCGCTGAAGCTTATGGATACTGGCCTGAAAGTCGGAGAACCAGGAACGACATCTGCAACAAGGCTTTGTAGACGCTTCTGGCCTGATAAGACAGGCACTCAAGGCTTTTTCATAGCAAAACTCGTTCTATCTGCCTAGAATCGATAGTTTAAAAGAAAAGGTGGACAGCTTTCGGCGTTTCCCAACCAAAAGGCTAGTACTGCACCAAACGTAGGCTTGCTTAACTTCGGTGTTCGGAATGGGTACCGGTGTAACCAAGCCACTATGGCCGTCCGTATTCTAGGATTCTGAGGTTGTTTATAAGGTTTTTGGGTTCTACTGACTTTTGGTAAGTTTTTTAAATGACCCGTATTAAGGGTCAATAAGGTGGTTTTTGATGAAGATAGCAGTTATAGGGGCAGGCTACGTTGGTCTGACGATTGGTGCGGTATTTGCGAAGTTCGGCAATACTGTATACATCGTTGATGTTGACAAATATAAGATTGATATGTTGACTGCTGGAGAAGTGCCTATATTTGAGCCAGGATTGACAGAAATATTTCAAGGAGCGATAAAAGAGAAAAATGTATCTTTCACAACTGAACTATCTTCTGCTCTTGACAATTCACAATTTTATTTTATAGCAGTTGGAACTCCTCAGACTGAAGAGGGAGAATTTGATCTTAGTTTTGTAAAGCAGGTAGCAAAGGAAATAGGGAAAGAGCTCAATACACTATCATCTAATTCTGAGCATAAGATAATAGTAATAAAGAGCACGGTCCCTCCAGGAACGAACCGCCTTGTCAAGGAGATGATATCTTCACAGATTACTGTGCCTAACATAAGGTTCAGCGTAGTATCCAACCCGGAATTCCTCAAGGAAGGTATGGCGATAAAGGATTTCGGAAGTCCGGATAGGATAGTGATAGGTGCTGAATCTGAAGTCGCAAGAGATATGATGGAGCAGCTCTACCATCCTTTTGCATTGAAGAGGGATAAGATAATATTCATGAAGCCAATAAATGCAGAGCTGACTAAGGTAATAGCAAATTCCTGTCTTGCCACAAAAATATCATTCATCAATGAAGCAGCAAACATATGTGACGCGTTTGATGGCGACATACTTGAAGTGCGGGAAGGGGTCTGTTCCGATTCTAGGATAGGCTGGGATTTTTATTTTCCTAGTGTTGGTTATGGTGGAAGTTGTTTTCCTAAGGATATACGGGGTTTGATGTCTATATCTAAGATGCGGGGATATTATCCTAAGATACTTCAGTCTGTAGATGAAGTAAATAATGTCCAAAAGCTTTATCTTGCAAAGAAGATTGATAAGTTCTATTCTGATCATGGGGGTCTTTCAGGAAAAACCATAGCGATATGGGGACTCTCTTTCAAGCCAAGAACAGATGATATACGTGAGTCTGCTGCTATATTTACAATACAGCATCTTCTAAGCAAAGGAGCCAAAGTCAGGGCTTATGATCCTAAAGCGATGAAGAATATGGAAAAGGAGTTCGGTGACAAAGTGAAATTCTGCGGATCAAAGTACGAGGCGACACAGGGCGCTGATGGTCTCGCATTACTGACTGAGTGGGATACTTTTAAGGCACCTGATTTTCAGGAATTAAAATCAATGCTCAACATTGCAGTGATATTTGATGGAAGAAACCTGTACGACCCAGGGATGGTCAAGTCACTAGGGTTCACATATTGTGGGATAGGTAGGGGTTAAGGTAATAGGGTGTGTGTGATGCGATGAAAAAAATAATGATAACAATACCTGCATATAATGAGGAAAAGACAATAGGCCATGTATTGAAAGAGATAAAGTCAGTCATGGCAGGTCAGAAACGCGTTTATTCTATTCTTGTGGTTGATGATGGTTCAAAAGACAAGACTGCCGAAGTTGCCAGAAAGAATGGTGCTATCGTATTCTCGCACAAGCGGAATAAAGGGCTGGCAGAGACGTTCAAGACTGAGATGTCACAATGTATAAATATGGGTGCGGATATAATAGTGCACACAGATGCAGATGGCCAGTATCATCCTGCAGGAATACCTAAA
>JAUVBP010000020.1 GCA_030591125.1 Candidatus Woesearchaeota archaeon
AACAGGGAAGACCAGGTGATGGACTTTGTCACCAGCAATGTCACCAAGAAGGGTCTTGAGGTGTATTCTGTCGTCAGGCCGCACGGCATGCGTGGTTATATATTCCTTGAGGCTGGCTCGAAAGAGGCTGCTGAGACTGCTGTACATGGCATACCTTATGCGAGAGGCATACTTCCTAAGGACATCGAATACAAAGAGATGGAGCATATGGTCGAGCCTGTCAAGCGTGAGATCACCATCAAGAAGAATGATATTGTAGAGATCATCTCCGGTCCGTTCAAGAGGGAGACTGCGAAGATCACAAGGATAGACGAGCAGAAGGAAGAGGTTGTCGTGGAACTTGTGGAGGCTGCAGTCCCTATCCCTATCACCCTGAAGATAGATGCTGTCAAGGTGATCAGGCGTGACACGGAAGAGGATTGAATGATATTGCAACCGGTTGCTTGCGGGTTTAACCCTTATGCCGCATCCTGATGCGTAAGGGAAAACAGCAGGAATCCAACACGAGATATCGTGGGAGACAAGAAAAATGGCTAAAGAATCAGTAGATGTTTTGATTGAAGGTGGAAAAGCTACAGCGGCTCCTCCTCTCGGTCCTGCTTTGGGACCATTAGGTGTCAACATAGGTCAGGTTGTCGTTGACATAAACAAGAAGACAGAGTCTTTCAAGGGCATGCAGGTGCCTGTCAAGGTGACTGTCGACACTGACACAAAGGCATATGATATTTCTATCGGTACTCCTCCTGCATCGGCACTCATCAAGAAGGAGGCTGGTGTCGCAAAAGGCGCATCGAATCCTCTGCTTGAGAAGGTTGCAGACCTTAGCATCGTCCAGGTCATCAAGATAGCTAAGATGAAGGAGGATAATCTTCTGGGCAAGAACCTTACTCAGAAAGTCAAGGAGATTCTCGGGACCTGCCAGTCTATGGGTATCCTTGTAGAAGGTACGCCTGCTAATGAGACTGTCGCTGCAGTGAATGCTGGAAAGTTCGCTGAGGAGATAAAGTTAGAGAAGACTGAACTGAGTGCAGAGGAAGCGAAGAAGCTGAATGAAGAGAAGGCACGTCTTCAGGAAGAGCTCAAGGCAAAGCGTGATGAGTATCTCGTTATGGCCAAGAACATCCTTGCAAGCATGGAAGGCAAGTCTTCAAATGAGAAGCGGAAGAAGCTGGAAGATGCAGATATACCTGCACCTATAATCCAGGAAGTCGCTCCTACAGAGAAAGAAGAGAAGAAGTCATAAAATTATTGGATTGCCAATAATTTTAGGACACCAAAGACCTGCGGTCTTTGCGTGTAGTTCTTTTCTCTTGATATTTTAAACTTTTTTTTATTTTATTCTTTTTAATGGATGTGCAGAAAACAAAAACTTCCCCGACGCCATTTTATTAACCTCTGAGCTGATATTTTCATGATGTTAAAGAGACTGAGAGCACTCTATGTCGCGAAAGAGATACCCATATCTAAGATAAAGTCTATGCTGCCATTCAAGCCTATATCTGTGACTCGGGAGACTGCAGTCTACAGGCTTAATGGTTCCACACTTTACTTGTATTCTTTCGGGTCGATAGTGCTTATCGACTCCTCGCCGGGCCAGGAGAATGAGATCCTGGGACATCTGAAGAGAGCAGGACTGAACATGAAGCGGCAGCCTATAACAGAAGATTATGAGCTTGCTCAGGATACTAAAGTCAAGGGATTCCAGGTCACAACCTCTGGAGTGTTTGTCCGTAAGCACGATCCTAAGATAACAAAGGTGGTTACCCGGGTACTGGCACAGTCAGTCGCTCTTGAGAGCTATGAGGATGAGTGCAAGAAGACAGGAGGCCAGTTCGTCATGTTGAACAATCAGCTAGGTCTCCGGGGGAAGATATGCCTCTCAAGCAAAGAGGTCATGCGTATGATTGCGAAGAACAATCTTGTTGTGCACGAGATCGTCTCAGGGATAGGCGTCCTTGAGAAACCTGAGTCTGCATGGGACAGCAGGATGATTGACTTGCTGCACACGCGTCTTTCTGATGAGTTCGAGCTTGAAGAACGTTTCAAGAACCTCCACTCGAACATAAGCTTTGTCCAGGAGAACTATAAGGTATTCCTTGAGAGTCTCAGGAGCAGGTATGAAGCACGGCTTGAGTGGACTATAATAATACTGATAGCGATAGAAGTGGTACTTTTCCTGTATGACCTGTTCTGGCATTGATGTAAGCAGCATCATGACCGTAGCCGCCAATACAACTTATTCTGACCAAGCCGGTGACGCCAATGTAGCATGCTATCAAGTTACCAAGAATAATCAATAAATAAGATACGCCTTCGGCGAAATTATACCATTACCCAAATCAGGCATGCGGCGGCGTCCTGAGACCCACAGAGCAGGAAACTGCTCTGGGGTGCCAAAGCAGAATTGCTTTGAGCATCTCAAAGCGTCGAAGCAGGCTTGGTCAGAGAACAAATGCAATAAAAAAGCAGTGTGAGCGCAGGATGGTGGCGCGTAGAAAAAATACCTGTTTGAGTGCTGATGCTTATCGGACCTACTCAATAATTATACTTGAACTCGTCGGTGAAGTCCGCGCCGCACTCTGGACAGTACTCCGTGTTTTCATCTATATCAGAACCGCAGATGTTGCATTCTTTCAGTGCAAGAGTTGGCTTTGTCTCCTCGGCCATAGGTATCACGTCTCCAGCGATATGCCTAGACATCAGGGTATTTAAATTTTTCTTGAACCGCTCTGGATAGAGGAAAAGACAGGGAAATGCTTTAAAAGGCAGTTTAGCAGGCAGGAGGTCTATCAGTCTTCTGAGAGGTCGTCCTGCTTACTGAGCTTCTGATACCGTTCATGCTTTATCCCGAGCCTATCAAGGATAGAGACTATCCTGTCTTTCTCCTGGCCAAGACCTTTCCAGTCGAGGACTACCATCTCGAACCGGTCTCCGTTCTTGTCTATCGCCTGCTTGAGCATATTTGCATCAAGGTTTGGTAGCTGGTGCTTAGGGCATACGTGCCCTACAGCATAGTCTGTATTGAACATGAGTTTTGTTGCGGCCTGGTTGTAATGCCCTCCGCCTATCACCATCACTTCTCTGTACCTTTTTGCAGGATTCATGGTTATATGGTTGACGACCTTTGCGATGACCTCGCCGCAGTCTTTTCTTGTCCATTCCTCTTCTGTGCTCCCTATCTCGATGAACATGCAAGGCTTATCGATCGCCGGCCCGTGATGGGTGCATTCCTGGACTATCGTGAACTCATCATCAGCATACATCCCGTATATCTTCTTGAGTGCCTCTTTCATCATGGCAGGCAGTGCTCTGCAGAGCTTCTTATCTTTCCCACCTGCTTCTGCCTTTGACCAGTTGCCGGGTACATGCACGCAGAACGCTTTCTTTGAGGATCCTGCCTGATGTCTGGTTGCAAATATCAGGAAATCACCTTCGACCTCTGTATCGATACCTTCAGAATCTATTGTCCTCTTGTCTGTGGTGTACAGCTTGATGCCGTCCTTCATGCACACTGGATGACCGTGGAAGGTCTCAGTGGTCTCACGGAACCCATGTATCCCTACAAGAAGATCTTTTATGTTCATCCCTGCAGGGTCTTGTTCTGATACTATTATGGAAGGTTTCATATGATTTACCAAAATGTTTAAATACGACAATTCCGCCAAGGTATTTATATGTGGAATTGTGGAGTCAAAAACCCAGGGTGGTTTTTGACTATATAAAACTATTCAGTTCCTCTGTGGTGCGTTGTATTATACTGTAAAAAGAGGTTTAAATGTTAGAGCAGCTATTCAACATCAAAGGAATAAAGGGTAGTAGCTTCAACATCATAATCCTTGGTGTGATATATACTTTCATAGGGACTTTCTCTGCAATGCTCATATTCCCTAATTATGTCACCATAATGAGTTTTGCTTTCACCTCGATGCTGCTGATACCTTCTATAAGCAAGATGATAAAGCATGAGGAGAGTATGGTTGCCAAAGAGCGCCATTTCTCTATCAAGGTACTTTTCAAGGATCATAAAGACATAATGCGGCTTTACCTGCTCCTTTTCCTGGGAATATTCATAGCATATTGTGCGATAGGCATATTCTCTTCAAACACTTACGTTGAACATTTCTTTGGCGCCCAATTGAAGGTCGCGGGGTTTGCAGGCCAGGCGAGCAACATGGGGGGTGAGCTGGTAGGTATAATATTGAATAACCTGATGATACTCGCGATATGTTTTATCCTCTCTCTTGCTTATGGTTCAGGTTCCATCCTGTTCATCGTATGGAACGCTTCTGTCTGGGGTGTTGTATTGGGTTATTTCATCCGCCAGTCTGCGTCCATAACAGGCATTAACCCTGTCTTTTATTTCGGAAAGATATTCATACCTTTCCTGCCGCACATGATGACAGAGGCTGCAAGCTACATAGTCGCGGCTATAATGGGTGGTGTGATAGCGAAGGCCATAATACGTGAGAAGATGTGGTCTCCTAAGTTCTTCCACATACTTGAGGATGGGATCCTTCTTGCATTGTTCGGCTTCATGTTGGTGATACTGTCAGGATTGATAGAAGTGTTTGTTTTCCCGTTGTTCTTGTGAGTCTTTCGACATCCTGCGATGTGGTGAGATGAAGTTCCGCAACATTTATAAATAAGTATTTCTATAAGTATAAATATACTTATTAATATATACATCAGAAATTGTCCAGGATTTCTGATGTGATCAGGATCCGTCAGGAGACTGACAGAAAGTATTATAAGTAAGTATATTATCAAGTATAAATATAAGTATGAAAGATTAGCGGAAAAGCACAACAATGACAACCCTCAAAAGAAAGTTGTACAGGCGCGGTTCTAGTTTTGAGACCACTATTCCTATGCCTATGCTATTCTCGCTCAATCTTGAGAGCAAGCATAATGTCCTGTTCCAATTCGATCAGGCCACAAACAGATGGTATGTGGATTTCGAACAAGCTGGAGAAGAAGAGGTCAGTCAAAAAAGAGGCAGAAAAAGATGAGACTAGTATTCCATGGTGGGGCAAGAGAAGTAGGAAGGAGTTGTGTAGAGGTCATCACAGACACCAGGCGGATCTTGCTCGACTGTGGCCTTAAGCTTTCAGAGCACGGCACTGAATTCCCGCTGAAGGTCGATGACCCTGCAGGTATCGATGCAGTGTTCATCTCGCATGCGCATCTTGATCACACAGGTGCGCTCCCACTCCTGGATCATCAGGGGATGGGTTGCCCTATATTCGCTACAAGGACGACAAAGGTATTATCGCGCCTGCTGTTGAGAGACGCTTTCAAGGTCGGCAAGCTGACCCATCAGCATCTTGGTTATGACGTGACAGATATACATAAGGTCCTGAGTTGCATGAACAGGGTGAAGATAGATACCAAAGGGAACATAGATGGGATATCTTATGAGTATTTCGACGCAGGTCACATTCCAGGATCGGCAGCAGTCTATCTTGATATCGACGGGACCAGCATCCTATACACAGGTGACATAAACACGACTGAGACGCGGCTGCATCATGCTGCAGAGACTGATTTTCCAGAGATAGACCTGCTGATCTGTGAATCCACATATGGTGATAGGGAGCATCCTGACAGGCTTAAAGAAGAACGGGATTTCCTGGCCAGTGTCGAGGAGACTTTGGCGCGTGGAGGTAATGTCATAATACCTGTATTTGCCATCGGAAGGTCACAGGAGATAATCCTCCTGTTGGCAAAGCAGAAGTTCGGGGTCCCTATATACTTTGATGGTATGGGTGTGACTGCGACGGATATGATACTCGAGACTCCTGAGAGCGTGAAGGATGCAAAAGCATTGAAGTCTGCCCTGAAGAGGACCAGGCAGATAAGGAGGTCTGGAGATAGGAAAGATGTTCTCGGAAAACAGTGCATAATAGTCACCACGTCAGGTATGTTGACTGGTGGGCCAGTCATACATTATCTGAAGTACATGCATGACAATCCTGCTCATTCAATACTCATAACAGGGTATCAGGGTGAAGGCACTAACGGAAAGATGCTCCTTGAAGAGGGCAGTCTGTTCATAGACGGTTTCAAGAAAAAGGTCAGATGTGAGGTGAAGCAGTTTGATTTCTCTGCTCACGCAGGACTGTCACAGATAAAATCGTTTGTCAGGACAGTAGATCCAAAAAAGGTCATATTCATGCACGGAGATGATGGGCCTCTCCAGAATCTTGCAGAATGGGCTGCTGCACTCGACATGGATGTTGAGGTCCCCAAGTTAGGTGATACGATAGAGATGTGATGTTTAAGATATGATACTTGAGGCATAGTGTCAAATAGTGTCAAAAAAGGTGATTACATGAAGATTAATCTGAAAGACGCATTGGCAAGCATGGACTACCATGACCTTGTGCAGTTCCATGAGGATCTGCAGAAAGGAGGTCATTCGACAAGACAGATGGTGAAGGAGACTATACTGACAAAAGAGAAGCAGATGGGAAAGTTCTGTCATGTATGCCAGTCAGAGATAGATCCGCACAGTGTACATAACTACACTATCCTCTTGGGTCCTGAAGGTCTCAGGAGGAAAGCGAGCTTCTGCGCACTTGACTGCATGGAGTATTTCATATCGACCATCAAGAAAAGGGCGAATGAGCTGAAGATGAAATCAGACAAGACAGGAGATATCTGAACATGTCAGTATACGACAGGATGACAGTGATTGTACTCATCGCGATGATGTCATTGCTGGTAGGGTCCTTATTGTCAGGTTGTTCGATAACAGGCAGGACATCGACTATCCTGGAAGAGGAGCTGCTAGGTTGTTCGCTCAATACTGACATGGAATTCCTTGAGATAAATGATCACGTGCAGGCGTGTTACAGGAGCAATAGCATATATTTTGTCGTGGACAATACTGGTATTGATATGATCACAGGCCTCAGCGTGAGCATAGAGGCAGATTACAGGCTCACGATGCTTGTGAAGACCCTGATAAGACCTGGGGAGACCTCACAGCATAGCCTTAACTTCGGGAACCAGGAACTGGTCGGGGTCAAGAGCCTTGAGATATACCCTATGGTGGGGAGTGTGGATAGGAGGATCTGCAAGGTCGCAGGCATATCGACAGAGATAAAGAAGTGCTGAACACAGGGATATGAGATAAGAGAGAAACGATTATAAAGGAAATGCGCTTGATACCCTGTTGGTATCATCGTTACTTGCAGACCATGTCTGCAATGTCTGAAAATCCTGATGGATTTTGAGTCGGGATTTTATTTACACGGAAGGTGAGTCCATGAAAAAAAGAGGTGAACGTAAGGATACTGTCCGCTCTAGAGTCAAGAAGGGCAGGTCCGCCAGATCTTCTGGAAAAAAGGCTGCAGGATCAATATCCGGACGCAAGCCTGCAAAGAGCATGCAAAATAAGGTTGCGCGTGCAAAGCCTGCTCCTACTCTGTTGCAGAGAGAGGAACAGCTTGTCAAGAAAGAGATCCGTTTCCTTCTCAGTCCGCAGGAGTTCCATGTAGTCACGTTTGTCGCGTCACTCATAGTGCTTGCGTTCCTTTTCAACTCAAAGGGGATGATATTCTACTCTGTATTGACAGTTGCCGCATTGATGTTTGCGCACTTCCTGAGACAGCATCACAGGCCGCATGATGTCATAACGATAATGGGTGTATTCTTCTTGCCCTTGGCCTTCACACTGATGGCTTTCAGGGATGCATTCACATGGATACTTACAGGGGTCTATCTTGTATCTGCTGTATCCACAGTCCTGCTGTACTACTATCATAAGAAAGAGCATACACCTCTGAAGATAATGTGGCAGGTGACTTACTCCAGGATCATCGCCCTGACTTTGGGAGTGGTGGCCGCAGTGCTTCTTCCTTCATTGGTGTTGCCTGATGCGTTCTTGAGCATCCCCGAACTGCTCTTCTTATATGTCCTGCCAGTGTCATTCGTGTTCTTCTTCGCGTCGAAGTTCTTCTATCTGTATTTCTTCGACAGGAAGCATATCCGGCTTGACCTGATGAGGAGCCTGAAACATACTGCGATATACACTTTGGGATTCCTTGTGATATTCATCTGCATATACTCTCTTTTCGCGGTGAATTTCTACAACACGAAGATGGCTGAGTACGCGGATAGGCTCGATGATTCGCTGTTGTTCGTATCCAACCTGGACAAGGGGATACAGAACCTCCCTGAGGATATATCGCATCTGATGATAACAAAGGACCTGGAAAGTTTTACTGGCCAGGTACTTATGGACATAGCTGCCGAACGCACGGCGACTGATGAGCGGCGTATGGCCTTTGCTGACGTGATGGATGATTCATATTTCAGTGTGCTTTCAGGGAATGTATTCAATACTGTCCGCATGGTGGTGATGCAGCAGGAGCTGCTTGCTCTGAGGCAGGGCATCCTTGAGAGGCATGATGAGTTCTCTGGGGATGAGTGGAAGCTTTTCACCTCCTCTCTTGACGCTTATTCAAAAGAGCTGGAAGTGTTCATCGATGAGAATTATGTGGCTTTCGCGCAGGACGAGACAGTATCTGATGTGGTGCAGAAGCTTGATGATCCATCTGCGCGGCCGTCATATTTTGAGGATGAAGGTGTGTTCTATTGGTTTGCACAGGAAGCGCATCTTGATTTTGTATATGGTGCCGAGTCTCTGTTCGGGAAGCAGCTCTCTTTCGTGACCCGACGCTCTGTCCTGTTCCGTGAACTTACTGGGATTGTGGTGAAGATAATGGTGTTGGTCGGCAAGGAGTCTGCCTCACCTGCTGCTGTTGAGCATATCTACGCCAATATGGATGCGGATCTTCTCCCTATGAGTAAGGTCATACGGAGAAGCATGATATCTGACTCTTTGAAGTTCCGTCAGAAGGAGCTAGAGCGTGCCAGCAGGGTGAGCTTTAAGGTTGAGTGAATCATATGCCGGGAAAAAAGAAGACTGCTGGAAAGCGTAAGAATTCGACAGGAAAGCCTAAGAAGTCGATAGGAAAGCGGAAGCGCCCTAAGTCCATAAAGGCAAAGGATCGGACTGCTAAGGGAAAGAAGCCTACTGCTAAGCAGAAGAGGCATGTGAAGAATAAGCCCATGAAGAATAAGCCTGTGAAGAAGATGCCTGTGAGAAAAAAGGCTGCTGAAGAGAAGTCAGGTGTTGATCTGCACATGGACCGTGTCGAGGCGGAGATAAGTAGGTATAAGCGAGCACTCACCAGCAGGAAGGTGGTCGCTCCAGTGAGTGTTGTGGCAGCTTCTGAAGTGAAGGATGACTTCAATTTCTTTGAGCGGTCTTTTGAGCAGGCAAGGGATATGTATTCCCTCAGTTTCTATTTTGTCTCTGCATTGATCTGCGTGGCATTGCTGGCATTCCTGTTCGGGACAGTCAAGACCTTCATCTTTTATTCGATATTTGGCATGTTCTTATGGTGGTGGACCCATAGGTTCCACGTGAGCAGGATGCATATCCTGAAGCCATTCCTGTCTCTCGGGTCTCTGTCCATATTTCTTTATTTTTTCTATCTGGCATTCAACGACCTGTTGAGCCTTCTTGTCTGTGTGATGTACGCGATGTCATTCGTCATAGCGGGTGTGCTATATCTTTATCACACAAAGAATGATTTTCAGGGTGAGATCCACAGGTCGTTTCCAAGGACGTTCCTTGTGATGTTCTACTCGCACATCATCGCTTTGACAGCAGCGTCGATCATCGCATACTCGTTGCCTCCACTATTGTTTTGGGATTCTTTTGTGAGCCTCATGTTCCTGATGTTGGTGTGGCTCTTTCCTGTATTGCTTGTCTATTTTTTCTTCACAAAGTTCCTCTATCTGAGATTCTTTGACAGGGTGCATATAAAGAGGGATGCATTGAAGGGGTTGGCACATGGTGCGGGATACGCAGGTGTATTCGTCGCACTTATGCTTCTGGTATACCTGCTTTCAGCGATACAGTTGACAGGGATGGAACGTGTAAGATATGCTTCTGCTTTTGAGCAGGGCGCAATCTCGCTCTCAGAGAGTAAGTTGAGTATATATGATGCTTTCGGGGAGGATTTTCTGGGTTTCGGTGTGGCCAAGGATGTGATGGGCATGACAGATGAGGCCATGGCCGACATCGCGGTCAATCAGGATATGGTAAAGAGCAGATTCTCATTCAGCGATTATGTTTCAGATGATTATTTCACTATGCTTGCAGGGAATCGGCGTCTGGTGATGTCTTCTGTAAGTTCTGCATCAAGTGTGGCAGAGATCGGTGCTGATGTTGTGCGTGAATATGGGCGCATGAAGATATACATAGCGCAGGGAGTATTTGATGATGGCACAAGGGACCTGGAGGACCATGACGCAGTCTTGAAAGCATACCTTTCTGCTTATTATGCTCCTTATTCAGAGCCGCCTCATTTCAGCGCTTTGAGGCAGAGGCTGGATGGTAATCAGGATTCCTATGCATCACTTTTTGCGGATGGTCAGGTATTGGAGTTCAATCTGGCTTATCATCCTGATATGCGCATGTTCGTGAGCGGTGACTCGCGGTTCAGCAAGCGCATCCATTGGATGCTCTATCATACGCGCATATTCAGGGATCTCATGCTATTCGTGCTTGATAGTGTGCTGCTCCAGGTGGATGAGGTCATAGAGCCGTATCCTGTAAGGTTGCTCCACGAGGCTGGTGCTGACGAGTACCTTCCGAGCAATGTCTTGAGGAATAGGGTGATAAAGGCCAATTTTGATGCGACGATATCACTTGTTGAATGATGATTGTGCAGATAAATTGTGCAGATATAGATAGAGATTGATCATCATGGATTACTATAAGACACACATGAAAGAATTGTTCGTGAACCTTGACAGTTCTGAGAAAGGGATATCTTCTGCAGAAGCTGCACGACGTATAGAGAAGTATGGTCGTAATGAGATACAGGAAGCGCCTGGCGAGACCTGGTGGCAGATGCTCCTGGCCCAGTTCAATTCTCCAGTCATATGGATACTTCTTGGCGCGGTGGTGGTGTCATTATTAGCAGGGTTGCTTGGTGGCGATCCGCATCAGGCCAAAGAGGCATATATCAATGCTATAGTGATAGGTGCTATACT
>JAUVBP010000167.1 GCA_030591125.1 Candidatus Woesearchaeota archaeon
ATTCCCCACCGCAGCCATTACGACGGATTCTTGGAGCTCCATGATTTCTGTAAATACCATTCCACTTTTTACCAATTCTCTCTGCGCAGTGACAATCTCATTTGCAGATATTCCCCATTTCATAGCAAATTTGTTTGCTGATTCTCCTAATTCATCCATCTGTTCTGGAAGCAGCTTTCCTATGGCCATGGTGTTAATCAATGTCGAGTTAAAACTTGCAGTTACTGCAATCAGTCCACCAAACGCAAGCGCCCCTGCGCCAATTACCATCGTGCTCTGTTTGAGCAGTGAAGTTAAAGAGCCGATTGCATTTTTCCGTGCTAAAGTTAGTTTTTTCTCAGTTGCTATTTCAAGTTCTTTCGCCTCTATATTGCGCATAGCCTCCATTCTCAGTAATTTATGCTCTGCAATCTGCTCCCTCACTCTTTTCTTTCTTTTTTGCACAACCTTCGCTTCTAATCTCTCAGCATTTACCACAAGTTTTTGATGCTCTATAAATAAGTATCTAAGTGCGATTCCTTGTTCATTATATCCTTTTTTCATCTTATTTAATTCACGTCGTGCAGGTGATGTATCAATATTCATTCTACCTGTTGCCATCAGATATCATCTCCAATCATCTAATTCCCCTCCTAATCCTCCGCCTCACCACAGTCTTAGAACCTACCATGCCCTTCAACCAAGCCTCTACAAATGATGTTATTCCTGATACGTTGAAGTGCTCTCGCCCTGATGCGATTCCTTTGACTTCACCAAGTATGCCAAGTGCTAACACGGCCTCACTGGGTGCCACTATAGCAAGGATATCCTGCAACCCGAAGAAATGCCTTGACCTCGCCTTTGCAGATGCACCTGATTCAAGGGTGAACTTCCTCCCACCCATGCCTCCGATACCTGTCTCATTGAAACGCTGTTCAAGATAATGCTCGTACTGCCAGATAGCCTGATTCATCTGGAGTTGGATGTTACCTAAGCCTTCAAATATGAACGGCCTCTCGGTCCTGTCTATGCCGAACTCTGAAAGAAATACATATCCTACATCACTGAAAGCATCGTTAAAGATGAGAAAATATCTCCCTTTAGCACCAACCACATCAATATCAAACTCCCTCACCGCCTTATCCAAGTCGCCTGTTCTCCTCAAGGTCCTCTGAACATTCTTTGCAGGCATACCACCTGCCTTCGCAAGTCTTTTTTTCCTTTGAATTGTCTGAGGTAACAAGTCCGCCCATTCAGAAGCCTGATGCTGGATCGCCCTCTTCTTATAGAGAGTTTTCACCCCCCTCACCATTCTGTTTGCCGCGATATTGAAGTTCTTCATGAGAATGTAATCCATATCCTCTTCGGCGTTCATGATGAAGGGATACAGGTCGTCATTCATGTCTAATCTCATGTCAAACTTAGGATATGTTGGCATTGGCGGTAGCGGCGGTGTCAGCAGGGTTACAGGTATCGGTATCATGGGTTTCATCTTGGCGGTGGCGGTATGTTCATGGCTGGATTCTTGGGTTGCTTATTCTTTTGTGCATCTATGTCTTTCATCTGTTTCTGGTTGGCCTCCATCTCAATTTGATATGCTGCCTGCATAAGCGCTCTATCTTCGGGGCACATATCATTGAGGGCAGTTAACTGCTGTCGGTAGTGGAGGGCTGCGAGGACAAGTCTTCCATATCGTGAAACTCCCCCGCGCCCAAGTTTTTTAGAGTTTCCTCTTCAAGCGTCATGATATCGTCAAGCTTCCCTCTGATTGCATTCTGTATGGATTCACGTGCAGTCAGCGTAATTTTCATGACAACTCTTTCATAGATTTGCTCCAGTGAAAGTGCGCTCAAATCAGGACGTACCATAAACTTCTGGTACATCTCGGCGGCCAGCCTGTTCTCCTGCTCCTCAGTCATCTTCTTCGGCTTGCCAGAACGGTCTATAGATACATACTTGTGAGCCAGTTTGTCTATGACATACGGCTCTGCAATCTTCACCCTGAATATCTTTGAAGTAATCTGATTATCTCCGGATATCCAGTCAATTTCAACAGGAATGTCCCTGCCAACTATGCTGTTGTCTAAATCTTCCAGTGTCATCTCATCTGTCATTTCTATACCCTCCTTTATCGTCCTCTATCTTTATCAGTTCAGTCCAGTTGAAGGTGTGCGTACTACCGTTCTCATCGCGGAATGCGAACTTATCCTTATCCTTCCAAAGCATCTCGCATCTTCGGTAGTTTTGCACGACCCTCACCTGAATGAACAGGCTGTGGTCGTCTTCCATTTGTATTCATCCTTTTTTTTACTGCCCAGTCTCCATGATGATTTCTCTTGCCATCGAGACTGAATCATCATCCAGTCCCGCTGCCGAGTCATACCACGCGGACCAGTCATAGCTGATAGTCTTCTTGCCAGCATCGGTTGTCGCCCCACCGGGGTTGACTTCCATGAACCGGACGTTATTGAATTTTATCTCAAAGTATTCATCGAACTTTGCCGAGCCTTTGTTTGCCGTTAGTTTGATTTGCTGCCAATAGCCGTAGCCTGTGGCTCTGTTAACACCCTGCTTGAAGGTGGTGAATCCAGAATCATCACCATCGTACAGGACTGTGATGGAACCTGTGACCTCTCTCATACCAGGGGTGATCTTCTGAGGAGTTCCTTCATTGGCGGCACCTGTCGGAGCATAGCCGTGAGTATCGTCAGCGAGGTTGGTTGAAATGCTCCATGAGAATTCAGGGATGGTCCAGTGGTCGTCCAAGGTCGCACCACTGCCATCAACAATGGTTATCGTCTGGTCTGTGGTGGAGAAGCGGCCTGAGTTATCGCTATCATACACCTGAATCTCAGCCATGTCTTCAGGACCGATGATTGGCTTGATGACAAGGTTGCCAGAGTCTCCTGTTGGGTCTACCTTCAAAACATAGTATTTCGTGTAGTTGTCGGTGGTTCCAGATGCAATATCTCTGAGTGTTTGTCGTTTCCAATCAGAAGGTATCTGAAACACTTCTCTACCTGTGGTCAATGCGGCCTGATGCATGATGTCAGTTACTGCCGCCCATGTATCATCATCTTTCCAATAGAAAACATCGTTTCCAGTGAGTCCGCTGCTGGTTATATCAAACGTATCAAACGGAAGTTCGCTGAACAGGTACAGTGTATCATCAGCACCTGCGATAGCAGTTGCTGTACCTGCAAAACAATTCTCTGTGATGTCTGTATATGTACCATCATCATCATGGTAAACCATCGGTGTGAACATGCCGCCTCTGACCGCAGTCACATCATGCTCCAACTTCAAGTCATCGGCTGCATTGTAGCTACCTGCCTGAGACCCAATCTTAGCGTTTGAAAGAAACCTGAATGAAGGGACATTTGACCCATCATCTATTGCCATGCAGAAGTCAAAGGCATCAAGGGTTTTTGAATGAGTGACTGCACCTGCGATGGATGGAGTTCCTTCACATGCCGATGCAAGGGAGAACACATCATCGTAGAAGGTTG
>JAUVBP010000152.1 GCA_030591125.1 Candidatus Woesearchaeota archaeon
AACTTTCTTATGTAATCCTTCTTCTGTCTTTCATCAAGACCCCAAGCAGCCTCGATAGAATTCTTTATGAGGATGTCGACGATACCCCTGCCGTAGAGCCGCGCCATCAAGGCCAGATTGTCAGCAGTGTGACCTTTAGGTATCATAGCAGGGTCGTCAGGGCTTATCGTGACCTTGACACCCTTTGCCAACAGCTTATCGAGGCGCAGGTCATCATGCACGCTCTTGTTGAAGAAGAACCAGTTGCAGATGGGATTTGACTCGAGGCGGATGTTGTTCTCCACCATGTAATCGATAAGCTCTTCATCCTTGTGCAGCGGTACCGCATGGCTTATCGCATGTGCGCGCATGTCGTATAGTGCAGTGCGGATGTATTGCAGATTAGTCTGCTCGTCACACATCTCGCCTGCATGGAGCGTACGCTTGAGAGGAGTGTTGAATGTACGCTTGAAAGCAGCAAGGTGCTTCTCAGGAGGATTCTTCAGGCTCTCTTCACAGGCAAGATCTATGCCGAGCACCATGTCAGGATATTCTCTGTTCACTGTGATTGCAGCGTCGGCAATCTTGACACCATCTTTAGGAGTCGCCTCACGATTTATGCAGATTATGAGCCGTGCATCGACACCAGTGAGCTCATTGCCTGCCTTGAATCCTGTGACTGCAGAACGGATCACATCCTCCATGGACATGCCACCGAAGGTATGGTAGAAAGGGGCAAAGCGGACCTCTGCATAAGGAGAGTTCTGCTCTTTGAGATATCTACACAATGCAAAAGCAGTGGCCTTCAGGTCCTCATCAGTCTGCATGAAACGGGTCACTGTCCCAAACACATCTACCATGTTGTAGTCGCGCAGGTCATTGAAGAACTTCTCTAACTTTTCAGGACTGTCAATCACCTTGTCTTCAGGAGAATCATAATGTATCCGTCTGCCATCCTTGTCCTTATCAGGAAGATAAAGTGTCTGCCCGCGCTGCTGTGCAAGATTGAATATGTCCTGTGCAGGTATTGACCCGTCCCAGTGCAGGTGCAGGGGAAATGTCTGCTTCTCTCTCATCTCAGCAAGGTATTCCATCTCATCAACCACCAGATCATAGATACTCATACAGAAATTTGGTGAATAAGGGAATATAAATGTTTCTCAGAGAAAAATTATCAGGTTGCAGTCACCAGGCCATGACTTAGTGCATAGCTTGACAGAAGCCTCATAGCTGCCCAAGGCAAGCCCCAGAGACAACAGAAAAACATATAAATCAAACGTCCCAAAACAGACATCAGTACAAAAAGAGGCGCGAGCATACAATGAATGTCATGGATCTCAAGAAAGAGCAGCTCAGGCTTGCCAAGAAGGTCATAGTGAAAGACGATTTTGATGAGCTGAACTACATCGGAGGCTGTGACCAGTCATACATCGGCAACAAAGTGATCTCAGCAGTCGTAGTCCTTGATCATAAGACCCTTGAAGTGGTCGAAAGACAGTATGCTGCAGTAGATGCTCCTATGCAGTACATACCAGGATTCATGACATACAGGGAAAGCCCTGCAGTGATGGAAGCGATGTCAAAGCTCGAACAGAAGCCAGATGTGCTCATCGTACCCGCCAACGGGATACTGCACCCACGGAAGTTAGGCATGGCCTCCCATCTCGGGATACTCCTTGACATGCCGACCATAGGCGTGTCGAAGAGACCGCTGGTCGGTGAAGAGAAAGACGGCAAAGTGGTTGTTGAAGATGAGGTCAAAGGTGTCGTGATGAAGACAAAACAGCACTCCAAGCCGATATACATAAGTCCCGGACACCGGGTGTCCCTCAAGACCGCTGAAGATATCGTGAAGAGATGCATGGTCGAGAAACATAAGATGCCAGAGCCATTGCATGAAGCGCACAAATATTGTAACAGAGTGAAAAGCAAGATCGAAACAGAAGGTGATGCATGATGGAAGAGACAAAAGACGAGCTGAGAAAAGATATGGAATCAGGAGAGAAGGAAGAGACAGTCTATGACGAGACAGGCAGAGAGAAGCTTGTCGAAGATGGAGAGATCTCCCCTGACGAAGCAGGATTCATGGAAGGTGCAGAGGATGATGGTGAGCAGGGCAAGTGCGCCAACTGCGGAGCTGCACTGCTTGATGACAGCCTTGTCGAGACCAAGATAGAAGGGAAGACATTCTGGTTCTGTTCAGCCCATTGCCTTGAGAAATACAAGGAGAAGAAGCAGGTACCATAATTATTTTTTATATATCTTATTCTCATTGCAGAAGAAGCCGGTGACGCCAATCAGCATGCATACGGTCTACTAAGACTAATCAATAAATAAGGAACGCCTACGGCAAAATCTACGTTTGACAAACTCAAGCATGCGTCGGCGTCCTGAGGCAGGTGAGTGCAATGAACCTAACGAAGCAGGCTTTTTCTGCAAAATAAGAAAAAATTGATCAGTCGAAGTAACGCGGATCATCAGACCTTACAGGCTCCATCTCCCTCGGAACATTACGCTTCTTTGTTATCGTCCCTGTCTTCTCCTGTGTCTTGAATAAGGGCGGTCTTGTCGGTCTGTCCTGGCTTATGTCGCGGACAGTGTTTATCTCCATCGCTTTCTTGAGATTCATGGTCCCGCATTTGATGCACTTGAAGAATATTCCATATTTTCCTTTCATCACGTCAAGAGTGTCTCCGCAGAGACACTTGAAGTCATCCATGACCGCAGTGTGATGCAGTCTGCAGACAGGGAATCCCTGCTTGTTCTCAGTAGTTGCCTGCTTGCCGCAGAAAGGGCAGTTATTGGTCTGGCTCTGGCCGTAACGTTTAGGTATGTACATGATAAGAGAAGAGAATTCCCGGGTTTAAAAAACTTTATCATCTATCTTTCGGGATATTCAACAGAAGATTCGTAAAAGTCTTTGGCTACAACAAGACCATTATTCATGTGGTGAGCAGAAGTGTCATCAAAGTCAGTCCACGTCTCTCCAGACCTGTCAAAAGAAGACGGAATCACACTCAGGAAATGATTGAAACAGTCATCAAATATCTTCTCAGTCTCCTCAAAATATGCAGAATGTCGTAAAGGTATCAGTGCACGTTTCAGAGCTCTTTCAACACCAGCAGTTTCTGCACAGTCACTTTCTACATGCACCATCATGTGCTGTGTGTAGGGTATAGCTTTCTTGAAGCACATATAACCCAAGTCATCACCTTCGGCCAAAAGTTGGTTAGCCACGTAGCTGAAGAAAGCAGTGATCTCCACAGAACGGTCATACCCAGTGCCTGTCTTCTGTCTCTGCTTCTCACCCATCGCAACAACCAAGTAGATATCGTCTCTTGATACTGTAAATGGTCTCTCCAGCAAGACTTCCATGTCTTCAAGCGCAGAGTCCTCTGTGAGAATTTCTGTTAATTTCATGCAGATTATTCAAGAACTTCTCTTTATAAATGTTTCGGAACAGTTATTACTTGTGAGTGATGACTGCCCTTAAACCGCAGAATAATGCACTTACAGCCGATAATTCGCTTTTCATGGTGCTAAATTTTTGCGAACTCATTGTCTTGTGTTTTGACCCAATTTGGGATCCTGAATCTGTTGCTTCGGTTTCAAAGCAATACTGGCATGTATGATTTTCGAGGTATTTAAACTCTCTTGTTATTTTCTGACTTTTTGAGACAGCTTTAT
>JAUVBP010000009.1 GCA_030591125.1 Candidatus Woesearchaeota archaeon
CCTTCAGATCAACCCAGTACCCTTTCAGCACAACTTCTGCGGCATCGCTCAGACGTCTTACATTGACATTCGCCACAGACCTTATCGTCTTCATGCTCTCTTCATACACATCCAGACGTTCATCCAGTATACGCAGCTCACGCACAATCTGGAACAGCTCTTTCGTCAGCTTCCCTATGGTCGCAAGGTAGTTTGAGACCTGCCCCTGCTGGATGCTCATGCGCTGCTGTGACTGTCCCCAGAAAGCAGACTGTTCAGAAGCAGTGAACATATCCTTTATCTTGATCGCATCATGCAGACCGAAGTCATCACGGAGACTTGAGAGAAGCCAGAAATATATCTCCTCTATAGACTGGTTGAAACTCTGATATACTAGCTTGAACTTCCGTATAGGTTTGGGATAGCTCGGCACGTCTACAAGCTTCCCGCCTCTATTCAGCTCATTCTTATCATGTTCCTTGAATCCGAATTTCTCATCTGTGCAATCTAGCATTTTCGTTCAGGCCCGTGTTCCTTTTGTCAGTTGTTTATAAGCGCCAAACTCAATTTGTCAAGAACCACAGGTCACCATTCCATTTGGCCGCTATATGCTCAGAAATCTTCGATTTCTGGCATGTTAGAAATGCTGGAGGCATTTCAAACAGACCTATGGTATTGAACTGGGGGTTCTTGATCATGATCAGAAATATACCTGATCACAGACTAAGAGTGGACTTCGCCCACTCACCAGTCAAATGGACTTATGGTATATTTCTGACATATAAACATTATGGTGACGCTTCCGATTATATCGTGACATATCTGCCTCATTCACCTCTTGTATAATACTACTGTAAATCCTATCTGCTCTATCAGCTCTGCACCAGTCTTAGCTGCAAGCTCTTTTCCCGCCTTCTTCCTATCATTGCTCTCTACAAAAGACCTCAGTAATTTTATCTTCACTAGCTTACGCTTCAAGAGCACACGCTTCACCTGCAGGACAGTCGATTCAGTAAGCCCGTTCTTTCCTATGCGGACCAATGGCTCTAATGCATGTGCCTTGCTTTTCATCCTCTTGATCTGTATATTGTCTAACGTCATTTTTCATCCATCTCGCCAATATCAATAATGTGTCGGGTGGTCATGACCCACATCCTTCCTGGCCATCAGATCCTGTATATGCTGGTACTTATACATCATGGCCTGCACATTGCCAGACTCAAAGCCCTCCAACATCTGGGATACCCTATCACCACCGAGGAAATGCGGCAGTATGACATAATCAGCACCCTGCTGATAGAGCTCAAGAGCCTGATCGATCTTGTGGGCAGTCACGATAGTCGGTATGTACTTGTTCTGTTCCTTGACCATCCTAAGGAGCAGGAGATTATCATCATAAGAGTTTGCAGTCGATATCACCATCTTGGTCTGCTTGACATCAAGATGATCAAGCACCTCTGGGTCGGCAGCATCTCCGTATATACACGGGACACCTGAAGCAGTGAGCTTCTTTACGACGTCAGGGTTGAAATCAACGACCACGACACTCTTATTCTGTGCGTGCAATGACTTGAGCACACTATACCCTATACGATCATAGCCACACAGCACAACATCATACACCTCCTTCAGAGGAAGTACCTTATCATGATGCATCACATGTATCCCCAGCCGCCTCATGAGAGCGATGAAGTAATGGTAGAACTTCACCTCAAAATTCATGAAGTATGATGTGTAGGTCATCGTGACCACTGCAAGCATTATGGTCAGCGTGAGTATGTTCTGCGGTATCGCGCCTGCTGCCACGCCCTGCAGCACGATTATCAGTGAGAACTCAGATACCTGCGCCAGAGATGTCGCGGTTATGAACGATGTCCTTGACTTATGCCCCAAGACGAGAAGCGTGAAATAAAGCAGTATCGGCTTTGCGACCACCACCAGTACGAGAAGCGCTGTGAGCGGCAGCAGCATCGATGACACACCACCCAGATTCAGCTGCATGCCCAATGATGTGAAGAACAGGATAGCAAAGAAGTCCCTCAATGGCTTCACTTTGCTCACTATCTCAATATTATACGGGAGATTTGCCAGCAATACTCCTGCGACAAATGCTCCTATGGTTATTGACAACCCTAAAGAATGGAACAGCAATGCGAACATGAAGCAGACACTCAGCGACACACCTAACAATACCTCCCTTGACTTTGCAGCAAAGCAGAACACGTGCGGAAAGACAAACTTGCTGAGCACCACTCCTGCGATAAGGACTCCTGCAAGCTTGGCAAAGAACGCATAGCCAAGTGCAACATCAGATACTGAAGCCAGGTAAGACAATGCTGCTATCGCGAAGATATCCTGCACTATCAGGATGCCTATCGCGAGCCGTCCATGGAGCGTGTTGGTCTCCACCTTATCAGACAACATCTTGATCACCAGCATCGTGCTGCTGAGAGCGATCACGACACCAAGGTATATCGCCTCCAGCTTCGAGAAGCCAAGGAGTTTCGTCACAAGGTATCCCATGCCGAAGACCGCAGCTATCTGTAATGTCCCTGTGACAGAAGACACCGCCCCTATATCCTTGAGCTTCTTGAATTCCATCTCAAGACCCACCATGAAAAGAAGGAATGCTATACCTATCTCGCTCAGGTTCGCTATGAGCTCCCCGTTCGTCACAAGACCGAAGACATTCCCTATCAAGACACCTGATACTATGTATGCAGGTATGAGAGGCTGCTTGGCCAGCTTAGCAAGGTATGTACCTATACCTGCAAAGATGACAAGCATCCCAATCTCAAAAAATATCTCCATCATACATACCTCTTTCCGCAGACCCGAACTGCGGAAGTGTCTACAGTTGTCTTAAAATATTTCTTCCTACTGTAACCAGGACAGATTGTCCATGAACATGATTTGTCTATTGCTGTGGCTGGCGTCATTGTATATTCCTCTTCAGAACTATGTTGCCCTGTCCATCGAGCTCTATCTTAATCTCTGCACCCTTTATCCAACCTTTAGCATCAATCAATGCCTTAGGCAGGGTTATCTTGTACTGCTTGTTGTTGTCGAACTGTAGCTTTACCACGCGTATCCCTTGTCATTCAAGATATGTTCCTGTAAACATGAAAGACAATCAGAAGCAGCGCGTCAATGTCATGGCATCCGCACGGAGGTGTTCGGTATGTCTTTGTTGTTGTCGCTCGATCATAAACGCTGCTTCCAAATATCAAGAACCCAAAAGGGTTCTTGAAATGCCAGAAATGTTCTCGCGAACATTTCTGAGCATGTCTAACCTCTTTTTCCCACTACTGCACTAGGGCAGTTCTTTCTGTTGCAAACCCCTACTGGGTCTCCAAGCAAAGATAATACCGACTCCGAAATCTTTCAGCACCTTTGGCGCTGTAAGCCTTCAGACCGCAAACGCTCTGAAGTTCATCGGCATTATCGAGCTTGTAAACCTCTTCGAGGTCTCCAAGTACCACGGCAAGTTGCTGTCGTCAAGTATGATGTTGAATGAAGTTGATATGTATAATTTAAGGCATTATTTGATAGTTGTTTTAATACCTTGTTTTATGCTTAGAATTATACATACTTAGTATATAAATGTTTTGATTCTTGTTAAAATAAAGAAATCTAAAGAAATATCTACTAAAATTCAAATTCATCATAGGAATAATCAGATAAGTAAAGAAATTATGTGAAACTTATTTTTTATTCTTTACTCTCTTACTCTCAATCTTCTGTCAGACATCCTTTACCCTGTGCCCCCTAAGGACCAGGACCCCGAGACCTATCGGCAGTAACCCCTGAAGGATCGGTAAGAACAGGCCGGCAATACCCCTGATTATGAGTACGATTCCAAGAGTGTATTGGATTGATTTCAGCATGAATAGCACCTACCCTAGCACTTAATCTAGAAGTAATACCATATCGAGCTATATAATTTTGGGTTCTCACCATCTGCTTCAAGGCGTTTCAGATAATCATATATCGCAACATCAGTATATAGATAGTCATGGGCTTCCTTTAGTTTCGATTCCCAAGGATAGAACCTATAGACGCGCTTGCCATCAGGCAACACCATTATCGGCTCATGGCTCTGCCATGCCCGCAGATGTGACTTGCCGAGTTTCGGCACATTGAACACTGGCTCATCCGTCCTCACCAACCCAGGTAAAAGACGTGCTTCCTCCTGACGCTCCTGCTCAATCCTTGAGATAGGTATACGGAAGTCAACAGTCTCTGCCTTCCCTTTGGTGTTGAAAGAATAATAAGGATCTATACCACTAAGCTTCAGGTTCTTCCTCAAGAAACACGTCTCGAACCGCCTGCTGTTGAAGTAAGTGAATACCTGCTGATTGTACATCGATATCCCCAGCGACTTCACTTTCTTGACCATCTCAAGAGTGTCAGGGGTCATCTCTGCAGGATGCTCAAAGTGCGTCACGACAGCAATCTCTCTACGTCCCAACTCATGATATCTTGCAAATATATCAAGCAATCCCTGATCAAACCTGGCAGGTAATGTAACAGGAGTCCTTGTCCCTATACGTATCCTATCGATGTGCTTGATTCCTGCCACCCCTTCAAGTATCCAATCGATATGCTCATTGTCAAGGGTAAGTGGATCCCCTCCAGTGATAAGCACCTCAGTTATGTTCTTGTTCTTCCTTATCCAGTCAGTCGCTTTCTTGATCTTCTTCTGGGTGATGCTGGCATCCTCCATGTTCTTTATCTCCCAGTTCCGCTGGCAGTAGACACATATCTGAGGACAGGAATTATATGGTTTGAGTATGACAATCTGAGGATATCTTCTTGTTATGCAATCTATAGGGCTTGTAGACTTCTCACCCATAAAATCCAGATCCGCCTTGCTTTTCCTGTTGCTGAGTACGTTCTCTGTGTAAGCTGTCGTCGGCAATACCTGAGAACGCAGGACCCTATCATGCTCGTTCCTGCCATCCTTGTTGAATAGCGATAGGTAATACGGAGTTATCTCGAAAGGGATATCATTCTTCTCGGCGAGCTTGACTCCTGCAAGCTCTTCCTTGCTCAACTTGACCAATGACCGGAGTGTCTTCGAATCCCTTATCACATTATTGAGATGCCATCGGTAATCATTCCAGTCCTTATCTGACGCGCCGAACTTCTTGAGTATGCTCTGCTTCAAGAGTGCTCTGCTCTTTATGAGTGCAGGACTATAACCGCTCACGTAGCGTCGGAAGTGTCGGGTCATGCTGCTCGAGTAAGAATCAAGTATCTTCGAACGTTTCAGTGCAGCACGTCTGCCATCAGCAGTGAAATGCTCGTGCACATGCTTCAATACCTCACTGTTCCCATTGATGCCCCTGAACAATGCCATGAATTCCGCAAGAAAACCTTCTTTCACTTTTGTCAAGGCGGATTTCGGCTTATGTGCAAGATCCATAAGAGTCTGCAATGCAGAGAAACCAGTAAGCTTCTCGTTCTCAGAACGTATGATGTTCTTCAGCACCCTGATGCATTCTTTTGCATTATCCTTCTCAAATACGTGCAGGTGCTCAAGCTTATTGTCATGATGGACATCAAAGTATCTCTCTTCAAGATCATCGATGTAGCTGAAGAGCTGGTCTCTCGCAGTGTATATATCGCCAGCATGAAAAAGAATATGTCTTATCTCAGGATCAGCAGACCAAAGCCGCCTAAGAAGTGCATCTTTTGATAATCGTATCACTGACTCCATTGATAAGGTACCTCTTTTATAGAGCAGAAAACGGGACTGAGGTTTATAAATATTTGGATGCCGGACACATATTTAGCCAGGGTGAATAGCGTCGGGTTCAGAGACGTTTCTCCATAAGGATCTTATTGTCCTTCCGCTCCAATACCTTATACCCTAACTTACCATAGAACTTCAGTGCAGGATTGCCCTGCCAGATATGCAGACGGATCCGCCTCTTCCGCTTTGCCTTAGCTACACTCTCAACGTAGGACATGACCGCACTGCCTATGCCCTTACCCTGATATGCTGGAGACAAGTATATTCGAGTGACATAAATATGAGATAGCTTATTCTCCAACTGGAACATCCCTATCCTCCTTTTACCTTTCAGCAGGATGACGCCAGACTTGTACGTCCTCTTGAAATCATCATCAAAGAACTTCTTGTTCCACTCCGTGAACTTCTCGACATAAGGTTTCAGCTGCAGGACTAGATGATATACAAAGTCATGATCTGCGAGTCTGCATTTACGCGTGGTCAATCCTAGATCACTGCAGAAATCAATCTTTGACATCCAGACCACCACTAGGAAGCACCCTGATTATCTCATCCAGCTCTCCGCTGAACTTTTTCCTGACCAATTTAGCGATCTCAGATGCTTTCCTGTCGCCTTGGATGATATTCATTGACTGCTTGCAGTGCTTCTTCACCGCACTTGATGGTGCGCACATGATCCTACCATCTTCAAGAGCGCCTATCGCACAATCCACTATAGGGGTCAGGTAGTTTGTCTTCCCCCGTATCATGAAAGCACCTTTCGGCAGATACTCACCCTGGTTCGCTTCCTTTGTGACCTGTCCAGGAGTCACCCAGAAAGTAGGTGTGGTGCCGAGACCCATCTTCCATGCACGAGAGAAACAAAGAGTAGCGTCAGCGACTTCCTGCAGAGTGGCTTCACCAGGCTCTTTCCCTCCAGTCTTGATGACAAAGAAAGGAGACCCTGACATGTCCGTATGGAACACTATGTCTTCCTTATCTGTGTGTTTCTTTATGACTATCTCATTGGTCGTCGCGTCCCTTCCACCTATGACAAGAAAACCTTCAGAAGAGAGGAACCACCTGAACTTCTCGTACCACTCGGGCTTGCGTCTGACCTTCTCGGCCCGCTTCTTGTGCTCTGCCTTGAGCTTATCCAGCTTGTCATCTTTATCATGCTGTTCCTGTTCCAGCTTCTTCTTGGATATCACAAGAGCCTTCTTCGCACCCTCAAGCTTCTTCCGTGCCTTCTTAGCCTTCTCAAAGTATTCTTGTGCGTTCTGCTCTACAGATCTCTTGGAGCTGATGGTTATCTTCATGATGAGCGAGAAGAAAGAAAAGAGGTATAAAAATGTATCTCTACGATATATCACTTCAACGCCGCGCACACCACATAATTCTTAGAACTCTTCTTCCAGGACCTGTTTGAATAGCCTTCAAACAGCTGCGCTTTGAACCCTATCCTCTCAAGAGTCTTCTTGACCTGGGGTGTACGGAATATCCTCAGTTTATGCATCTCTTCGCCGAAGTGAAACTTATTGTCTTTACGCAGGATGTATGCCATGTTAAGGAACCCATGATTCCCTTTCCTGGTTGACTTAGAGAACCGTATAAGATCAACTTCATCATCACTGCAATCGCAGAGATGCCTTGACTTATCTTCATCCCATCGCTCATCATTGAACCCCATATCAAATATAAGCATACCTCCTTCCTCAAGGTGGTCATAGAAATTACGCAAAGTCTTCTCCAGATCCATGTAGCTCAGATTGTAATGTATCGTGCTGAAAAGGCACAATATTATGTCAAACCTCTTCTTCAACCTGAATGTCCGCATATCGCCCTGCCGGAAAGTGATACTCTTCGTCTTCTTCCTTGCAACAGCGAGCATCTCCTTGTTCAGGTCAATCCCTGTTATCTTGAACCCTTTACTCTTCAGGCTGATTGCGTGATTGCCTGTGCCGCAACCTATCTCAAGAAGATCCTTACCTCTTATCTTGTGCTTCTTTATCAGACCTGATAAAAATCTGGTCTCCTCAGCATATGATTTTCCTGCGTATATCAGATCATAATACTTTGCGAATCTCTTATATAGAAATTTCATACTGATTGACCTCTCTATCCCATTGCGCCCTGTGCCAAAGATATGACAAAGAACGCTATAGTCATCAATATCAGAGAGTGCTTGACACCTGTCTTTATGTCACCTTCAGAGAGCTTTCCGAGGACCAGCCCTGCGAATAAGGCTTGGATCTGTGAAAGCATCAGGAAGACCCCGCGTATTGACGTGAGCCACGCCCCTAACGTGCCAAGGAATGCCCCAAGAGAAGAATAGTC
The DNA here is from genome assembly GCA_030591125.1 of Candidatus Woesearchaeota archaeon. GTDB lineage: Archaea > Nanobdellota > Nanobdellia > Woesearchaeales > UBA11576 > JABMQF01. Next base: position 8,054 of record JAUVBP010000009.1, read on the forward strand.
TATCTGAATAGGGCTCATCGCACCCCCTAACGCGGCAGAGCTCAATGACATGCCCGCACCTTCACTTACACCTGCAATATTCTCAGACTCTATGTTTGCGATGTAAGGTATGAGAAAGTTCTGGATGACGACCATCACTCCCAAAAAGACTATGAAGATTATATAGCTCTGCACTAGCTGTGAATGGATACTTGTCTTACGTTGAAGTTTTATCTTCTTGATCTCTATCACTGAAGAGGTCACTGTCTCAAGCACATCCTCCATGTTACCGCCTGAGACCTCTGCCTCAATCACAGTCGCTATGCTTCTCTTTATCACACCATTACCAGTCTCATTCGCGAAGTTGGACAACGCCTTGTGCACAGGTATCGCCCATTCCACCTGGTTCGCAAGCTTGATCACAAACGGTGTCAGCGCACCATAATCTGTATGTGATATGTAGATGATGGCCTTGCTCACCGGCATGCCTGACTTGATCGCCCCTACCAGATTCCTGACAAACTCAGGGAACATAGATTCTATCTGTTTCTGATTCTGCGTACTGACAAAGTAATCTATCCAGAACTGGCTCCAACCTATGCTCATAGCGATGACTATAAGCGGGACGAACCAGGTTGTCCGCATGAAGAACAGGAAGTCTACGACTAAGAATATGATACCGAACACCATCGAGATGATGTGTCTTTTCTCCACTACCAGATGCATCTTTTCATTACCTCATATCTCCGGCTGTGTCAGCTCAAGGAACGTAAGGAACGCTACATTCATGAAAGGGATCACCATATAAGTGCCTATCACGATTATGACATTCACATCCACACCCCCTACTTTTCCACCAAGCAGGCTCACCAGAGAGAGTGCTGCCACGAAAAACAGCGGAGCAGCGATGAGTATCCCTGTATAGATATCAGAGTATGTCGCGATCGTCTCAGTGTATTTCTGACGCTCCATCTTGTAATTGAGCATCGCCTCATCTGCCTTCTGGGTAAAGAAGGACTTCAGATCACCACCACTCTGTGTTGTAGACACCAGCCCTTCAAGGAAGTCCTTGAAAGCGAAAGACGGGCTTGTCGCGGCGACTGTTCTGAGAGCAGTCAATAGGTCGTAACCGAATATATCCACATAATTGACTATCTTCTCTATCTCTGCAGAGAACTCTCCATACTCCTTAGACTCTGATATCATCTTGAACATCTTTGCAGGAGCCACCCCTGATGATGAGACCGCTGCCATGTGATTTATAGCGAAAGGAAGATTAGTATTTATTGACCTTCTCCTCTGCTTCAGCTTCGAATAAGGATACGCATAGAAACCTGCAAAGCCTGCAAGCCCTGAAAGTAGGGACATCATGAATGTACGCATGAGTATCTGCTCTATAGGTATTGCGGTTGCGAAGAAGAACATGGCGAAGAATATCAGACCGCCGAACCAGCTGGTGATAGTACCCAAGACCATCATGTTCACGTAAGTGTTAGACAATACCTTGATATTGGCAAGCCTCAATGCGTGATACAGGTCCTTGAAGAATTCAGGGAACTGGTCAAGAAGGAACAGGCTCATCTTCTTGATGGCTATGTTCGCCACAGCACCGAAATACGAAGGCTGATAGATATTCAATGCCTTCCTCTTACCCATTATGTGCCGTATCCTCTTGGCCTCCTTGGTCAAGGATGTAGCGGTTATCTTCTCAATCTGAGCGGTTATCTCTGGCTTTGACTTACGCCTCAAAGTCTCCAGATGCATGGTCGAGAAAGGGATGTGTGATTTATCTTCAGTCAAGTGCACCTTCCTGTTCCTGTTGAAAATATGCTTTATGGATTCAACCAGACCACCACCCATGCCGACCGCACCTTCACTGGTCTCGACGGCCTTGACAGCATGGAACTCCTCTTCAGGAGCCAGCAGCGGAGTCTCTTCTTTGGGCTTCTTCCACATACGCTTGAGCTTGTCTAACATGCCTGGCTTCTCGACAATGTCAAACTCACCTTTCTTCTGCTTCTCTTTTTCAGGACCTGCTCTCTCACCTGCCTTTGCAGCGACTTTAATCCCTTCTTTACTGGTGTCAGCGACCTTCTTGAACGCGAAAAGGCTCTTAAGCCAAGTCAGCCAGTCTTTCTTCTCCTCAATCTGTATAGTCTCAGGAGCTTCAATAGGCTTGACCTCTGCACGTTCCATATCATCTTCATAATCTGCAATACGCTCATGGAATGGTCTCTTTCCAGGTTCATCAACAGGTTCCGGTATCGGTTCCGCTTCAGGGACCTCAACAGGAACTGCCTTGAACTCTTCAGCCACTGCTTCTGTCGTTTCCCCTAGCTTCTCCTCCTGCTTCCCTTTCTTGACTTCAGCAGACTCGGCATTTATCTTGTCTATCATGCCGTCCAATTCTTTCTTGACAAAAAGATGCTTGAAGAACAGGACGACCTTATCGAGCATAGAGAGTCTGACCTCTACGAGCTTGACTTCAGGAAGTTCTGGTGCTTCTTCTTTCGCTTTGACCAGAACAGGTCCAGGCTCTTCTACAGCAACAGGTCCTTCCTTCTTGACCTTCTTCTTGTGCGCCTTCGGCTTTGCTTCAGGTCCTGGTTTCGCCTTCACTGCATGAGCTTTTTTTGCGACCGACTCGGGTTCTGGCGTATACTCAGCATCTTCATCCACAACAACCACAGGTTTCTTGAAAGGAGCACCTAACTGGAGCTCCTTGTAGCCCTCATCATTATATGCATCATAGAATATCTGAGAATTGTAGGTCTCTATGCGTTTCAGAAGAGAAAGGACGTATGCATTGTAATAATTCACCCATTCCTCTTTGGTCTTGCCTTTAAGCAGTCTCTCCTGCGTTTTCTCATACTGGAAATATGTCAGCTTCCCTCTCTGGTAATCATCAAATGCCCTCTCAAATGACTTAAGGAAGTTATCCTTATAGAAAGTATATGTCTCTACCTCAGACACGAGCTCCAGTACCTTATTGACAAGCACCTGTATATTCTTCATATTCCCTCGTCGGCATACTAAAAGCAATTGATTTCCTAACAAATCAATTGCTTTGGTATATACAAAAAGCATTTCATGCGTTTTGTATATGAGGCAAACCTAACATCGTAAGGTCACGACACACAACAGCATCACACCTTCCGTTGCCCCCCAATCAAAAAATTCTCGAAGTATAATCTCAATAGCATACAACATTTCACTTAAGCTTCTCATGCGATTCTATCCTATCAAGACGGTTCTTCACATGCATCGACAATCTCAATATCCTGTCCCTTGCGAACTTAGCCTCATCCTGCTTCACTTTCAGCTCCCTATCACTCTCAGGACTCGAGCTGATGAACTCTGTGTAAAGCTCGTCAAGAGCTGCAATCTCACGCATGCTCTCATCGACCTCTATTATATAATTCGCCATATCCTCTTGTTTCATATCAGTTACCCTGACACATCATTTTATCCCGAACTGTTTCTTCACCATCTCAGGATTCTTATAATAATCATTTATCACTTTATTGAACTGCTTAAAATGCGACAGATTCTGATCAGTCATCTTATGCAGGAGAACTGCACGGGTCTTCATCTCCGCATCTATCTGTGCGTGAGTCATGCCTGTCCGTTTAGTTATCCTCTCAAAGATAGTGGGCTTGCCATTGTATAATATCTCATCCTTGGCAGGGTCAAGCGCGAACACAGGATTATAATTCGCTTTACCGAGCGCCTGCTCTATACCGATTATCTCATCTATCTCCTTTAACCTTCGCACATTGCGCTTCTGATCCTTGACATGGATACAGATACATACGATGTCAAGCGCCTCTACAAGTGAAGGTGACAGGTTTATAGGAGGAGTCTCCAGCCTCTTCACTACAGTGTCGACAGAAGCTGCGTGGAATGTGGAGAATGATGGATGGCCTGATGCCATACCCTGGAACAATACATAAGCTTCCTTACCCCTTATCTCTCCAACAATCACATAATCAGGGTTCTGCCTGAAGCTCTCTCTCAGAAGATCGAATAGGGTAATCTCTCCGAACTGCACACCTGCAGCATCTTTTGCGCCGAAACCTGCCCTTGTCACTGCAGGCAACCAGTTCAGGTGCGCAAGATTCAGCTCTCGAGTATCCTCAATCGAACATATACGCGCTTCAGGAGGGATGAAATCCACAATACAGTTCAGGAAAGTGGTCTTACCGGAAGCGGTCTCTCCCACCACCATCATGTTGAACTTATGCTCTATGACCATCCAAAGATAAGCAAAAGCCTCTGCAGTCACGGTCTTTGACTTTATCAGATGCACAGGGCTCCAAGGTTCTTTTGTGAATTTCCTTATCGTAAACGTCGGCCCTCTAGTCGTGACGTCCTCTGTATATGTAGCGTTGACCCTTGATCCATCTGGAAGGGTCCCGTCCAGCAATGGCTTTGCGTAGGATATATACCTGCCAGTCTTCTGAGCCAATTTCTCTACAAAATCAGTCATGTATGACATGTCATTGAATTGCACAGTCGTCTTGATGTTCTGGTATGCACGGTGCACTATGTAAAGAGGAAAGTTACACCCATTGCACTCAATATCTTCCACATAGTAATCATTGAGCAGCGGCTCTATCTCATTGAGCCCTACAGAATTCCTATACACATAGTACATTATCTTATGGTATGTCTTACGGTTGACCTTAGTGCCGAGCTCGACAAGGATGCTCTGGACGTTCTTCTCAAGATACTGCAACAGTATATGCGACTTTGCCGCTCGCACGAAACTTATGTTGATCATCTCCTCAAGACCCAGGTTCACGAGCTCGAGCAGTTCACGTTCGGTCTCGTCAAGTATAGGCTCTTCAATAGAATATATGATCTCGTTCTGTTCATTGTCCCAATAGATATGCGCGTAAGCATATGGAGGGATAAGAGGATAACGTACGTTCAGGGTCCTCTTCTCAGAATATGGTGGAAGCTTTATGATCTTGGGATGAGTATCTATGTAGAAGCCTTCTTTTGTCTGTATCTTCCCTGTGCCTTCAGCATCACCATCTTCATCAGAAGATTCTCCTTCCACATTCTCCGCGCCTGGTGCAGCCAATGTTGCGTCAGTAGGCTTCTCTGTAGGTTTCCCTGAAGGCTTTGCCACTTCAGCAGTCTTTCCTGCAGAGTCTGCCTGCTTATCCTCTACAGTCTTATCTCCTGCGTTCTTCCCAGCAGCTTCATTCTCAGCCTTCTCTTTGAGTACC
>JAUVBP010000159.1 GCA_030591125.1 Candidatus Woesearchaeota archaeon
AGCTGTCTAGTTCTTATAAATTTTACTAATCCGGCCATATCCATATCCGGACAATGCTCGGTGCATCATTAGCTCCGGTAGACAGTAGGACATCGCTCACATATGCCTGTGCATCCATAGGAATTTGATCAGAGTAGCAGCTTGTCTGCTTGCAGATTAGGGCATCATAGCTATAGCCCATGGGGATATAGTTTTTGATAAGGGTGTCTGTCTGGGTAGTTTGTGTATTGTCTTTTATCTGTTCCATATCAAGTACTGCCAAACTGTATATTGTTATTTCAGTTCTTATGCTGGGATTCTCCTCGATCTCCCCGATTATGAAATCCTGTGCAGACTCAACAACATAAGGTATATCTGAAGGGTTGATAATCTTCGAAGGCATCACAGCGTACACAAACGACAGTACTATCACTATAGCTATCACAGCCTCAAGAGTCCTTATGTACCCTTTCTTGTCCATCAGTACCATACCTCCATGTGTATTCTTACTCCTGTCTTTGTCCCATCCTTATTCAATATCCATGTCCTTTTATCCTTTACGAAAACATCAGCTTGCTCATATGGTTCCTTAAAGTCGCACAATGCATGGGTGGCCGTGCCTGTTGGAGGAGGATATTCAGCACTTTCGAATATCTCAATTTTTAGCTCCATGTATTCAGTCAGCCCCAAGGTCTGTTTCATAGCTTTGTATTCATCATCAGTTGTGCATAAGTTTGATTGAATTAGGTCTAGATTAATTCCATTGAGGATTTCTGTCGTACCCAAGATCTCTGGCGCAGGGTTTAAAGGTGTGCATGCTTCTGCTGTCAATCCGTTCGATATCGAAGGGGCATTCAAGAGTATTATGCTATCATGCTTGCATGCCTGAAAGTTAGGTGTAGAGCCTTGCAATTGGTAGGCCTCTACTGCACCTTCAAAAGTGTATGCTATATCATTGCCGTTATAAATATTATTTGTTATCGATATGTGGTCAGCCCCAACTACATCAGGATCAGGGAATATGACTGTCCTGTTTATCTTATGGTACACTCCTCCATCACTTGCACCCTTTTCCAAGCCCTGCTCTATTATGTTGAATATATTCGTAGGCTCAATCAGGTCTTGCTGCCCAGGTTTCAAGAACGTCAACAAGAACACTATGGATATCAAAAATATAGCCATGCTTATTATCCAGTCCGAATGTATCCCAGCCTTTCTTCCGAATCTCATGGTCCTACAGGGGTGCCCCCTATCACTCCGAATGACGTCAGTATCAATGCTGCAAGCGTCACCAATATTATTGAATGGACAAGCCCGCTCTTAAGCTTTCCCTCTGAGAACTTTCCTATCATCAGTCCTTCAAAGAATCCCTGGATTATTACCAATGCAAAGAACATCTTGTTCAGGAATTCTGGATTGGACTGTGTACTGCCCATTCCAGAAAAGCTCATAGCAGCCCCTCCGCCGATACCTCCGGACATAGCTCCCAACTGAGGGAACAGCTTCTTCTGCATGATAACCATTATGCCTATGAATATGAGATATACTGCATAGCCCTGCACGACCTGAGTGTACATGCTTGACTTTCTCTCCTCTTTCATGCTCCTCTCTGTGACTACTGAGTCTGTGACTGATGCCAATACTGATTCTATGTCACCTCCGCTCATCTCAGCCTCTATTATTATCCCGACAGCCCTCTTTATGGTAGGATTGTATGTATCCGCGCTGAATGTCACCAATGCCTTGTGCACAGGTATGCCTAGAGATATCTGGTTGGCCAGCTTATGGATGTAGGGATCTAATTCACCATAATTGTCCTTGGAAGACTGCATTATCGACTGGGGTATGGGGATGCCTGATTTTATGTTGCCCTGGAGGCTCCTGATGAAGTCCAGGAACTTGTCCTCTATCCTCTTCTGCCTCTGCAATTCCTTGAGGAAGTCTATCCAGAACTGAGACCACATTATGTTGATGGCCAGTATCAGCAAAGGCCAGAAGAAGTTGGATGTTATGCTTATCGCACCTGAAAGGTCATCTTTCCCGATGAACATGTAGAAGTCAGCTATCACTACAAGTATCCCAAGTACCACTCCTATCATGTATATTGGCTTGAATTCTATTTTCATTTTGGCTGCATTATCGTGACGAACAGTATGAATGCCCCGTTCATGGCAGGTATCCCCAAGAACACCGCTATCAATGTTATGGGAACTACAGGTATCCCTGCCCCCATCGAGTCTATTATCCTGAGCGCCACCATGAAAAGCAGCGGCGCTGCTATCAAGACCGCAGTATATATGTCAGCGTATGTCGAGACAGCCTCAGTCCACTTCTTCCTCTCCAGCTTATATGTTGACATGGTATCATCAGCCACGGCGACAAGATATTCTTTCAGGCTGCCCCCGCTCTCTATCGTGCTGACAAGGCCGTCAAGCAGGTCCTTCAGCTTTAGGCTGGGAGTGCTCTTCGAGACAACCTTTAGGGCTGTAGAGATGTCATAGCCGAATATGTTCACGTAATTGACTATCTTCTTTATCTCATCCCTTATCCCAGGGTACTCCCCTGATGAAAGGATGGTGCTGAACATAGATATCGGCCTTGCTCCAGAGCCTGCCACTGCTGACATGTGCACTATGACAAACGGCAGCTCCGACTTTATGGCCTTCTCCTTCTCTCCTGCGACATTGGACGGGTAGAAGTAGAAGAATCCTATTGCGCCTACGCCCCCGAAGATGCCTATGAAAAACCCTCTTACAATCTGGAATATTATGCTGTCGCTCTTCAGCAGCAGCGCCGCAAGCAATGTCACTGCAAAGAACCCTATAACTCCTGACAGCAACGCCATACTGATATATGTCTTTGAAAGGACCTTCACCCCTGACCTACTGAGATCCTGGTACAGCTTCTCAAAAGCTTGAGGGTAGTTCTTTGTCAGATAGACAGTGGCCTTCTCAAATATTTGGTTGGCAAATTTTCCGAAATCATTCCCCTTGTAAAGGACATATTCCTGTTCCACCACTGTAGACTGCCTCTCCTTCTTCCTCTTAACGAGAGCGTCTATCATCTCCCTGCTGAGATTAAGCTCCTGCATATACCTCTTCTTTGTCTTCTTGTCCAGCTTTATCTGGTCCCCCATCGCAACCACTTTAGCCTTCTTCACTGGAGGAGGAGGTGCCGCAATAACTCCTGCCGGAGGCTGGGGGGCTATGCCGATGTTCGGAGGCGCAGCTTTTTTCCCTGTATACTCTTCAAGCACCTTGTTGTTGGCATATTCAAGCTGGTTCAGCAGCTCGGCCAGATGGTTGTTATAGTAGTCGATCCAATACTTCTCATCCTTATTACGAAGGTATTTTGCTTTCTCAGCATCGTGTTGCTGCTTGGATATCTTCTTAGAATCAAGATCATACTTCAGCCATTTCAGCTTGCTCATGAACCTTGTCCGGAAGTTCTTGGCTGACACTATCTCATCTGCAAGATCATTTATCTTCTTTACAAGCTGGTAAGGATTTTCATTCGGCATTTTTCAATAGGGCTTGCCTCGTTTCAGCTATATGCTTGCTGAAATCGCTGCACAGCTTCTCGATAGTCTTCTTCAGCTCCATG
>JAUVBP010000146.1 GCA_030591125.1 Candidatus Woesearchaeota archaeon
ATACCTTTCTCCAATGGGCCTGCCCGGATTTTCATGAAACCAAGGGTTTCATGAGACAGAAAACCTTGGTTTTCGCTTTGAACCGGGGACATCCGCCATTTTCAACAATATTGTTTGTGAAGGCGACGTCATAGCCACTAGACCACAAGCCCTTATTCATCCTAAGAAATCCTGACTCACTTTAATATTTAACTATTTCCTCATTATATTACTCATCGTCTGCTCGCCAATATTATATTTCTCAAGCGTGCCTGCTTTCTTCCACTGCTGCACTGCCATCTTGAGCATCTTCGCTTTAGCATAGCACTGTCCTGCCTTGTCATGCAGTCTTGATTTCTTGTACATCCGCGCTGCGGGCAGCCACTCTTCAGCTTTCTCATAATACCATGCAGCCTTTTGCGGCTGTTTGAGCTGTTTCTCGAACATCCTTGCTGCAGTGCCTGGCAGGTCAGCATTGGCATAGCACTGCGCAGCATACCCCCAGCCTTTCATCTGCTTGAGTATGTCTGCTATCTTCTTCCATGCCTTCTCAGGTTCCAGGTCAAGTTTCTGTGTGAAGAGTGCATGCGCCTTCTCTATAGGTCCTGAACCGATGTCAAAATAAGCATACTTCGCGAGTGTCCTTGCCTGCCTGTCTATCAGCCACTTCGGATCGTCAGTCTTTGCAGCGACGTCCTCATAGATCTTTGCTGCCCTGATGCCTTTCTTCTTGATGAGTGCCTCTTCTGCACTTATGAACGCGAGAATTATCGGATTATCAGGCTGTGTCTCAAGAAGCTGTTTGAGATGGAATATCTTCTGCTCATGATACATCTTCCGCTTCAGTATCTCTTGCACTCCGTTAGGTATCCTCATCTCAATCCCACTTCAACCCCTCAAATTCCTGCAGCAGAGAGTCGTCGGCCATCTTCATGGAGTAATCATACCAGTCAATCTCACCAGCTCTCCTCTTTTTCTTGAGGAATTTCTGGAATGCCTTCTTTCGTTCATCATCCCATAGGTCATAGAAGTATGCTGTCTTGCACACATGGAGTATGTCACAATAATGATGGTCAATGCGAAGGTCAACCCCTTGGTTGACTTCAGGATGGACAGGGCAATATATCATGTTCTTCCGCACATCATATACCATATTGGCGCAGATGCCGCTCTCGCGGACATCTTTAGTCCGGTTCATGAACTCTTTCAGGGACTTCCCTCTCTGCACATGAGTATGCAGCTCTTTGGTGTTCTTCTCGATTCCCTTGGCTACATGGAGCTTGCTCTTGAACTTATGGCCGCAGCACCCCATGCAGCTTACCCATCCTAGCTGACAGAGATCAGACTTGACATACCTCATTTTCAGGAGAACATAAGATAGAGGGGTTTAAATGGTTTTCTCTTGATGTATTTAAAAAGAAGCAGAAAAAGAAGTATCAACGACTACTCATCATCCACAGTGAACAGTCTCGAATCCTTCACCTTGAACAGCCCGAACCTGGCTCCTGCATCCAGCCACCCGTGCGCATAGTTCAATGCTGCAAAAGCCGTGACTTTTTCGCCTTTCTCTCTGAAGTGCTTCGCATCATCATAGTATCTCTGCGCCATATCTAAAGCATCCTCTGCCTTCTCCTTGAACTCCGAACTCAGCCCTTTCTCACGCACCATTGCCAGGGCTTCCTCTGTGACAGAGAAATACTTGTCTAGCTTCTCATCTGTTACCATGTCAGTCATAGTACCACCAAAGTTCTGGCTTCACACAAATCTGCCTGCCTGCATCGCATGTGACAGCAATATGAATAGTAGAAGGAACGTGAATATAAAGAATACGAAAATGAAACTCAATATCCGTATGAACAGCAGTTCAGCGCGTAACCCTAAGTATATCAGAAGGCCGGCTATCAGGAATATGAATGTCAACAGCAGAAGCAGCTGCAACCAGTTGCCATACAATAATGTTGTAGGGTAGAAAAGATAGAACACAAGGAAAAAATATGTTGCCAGCCCTATAAGCATGGTTATTATGACAGGACTGTACCTCTTGATGAACAGGCCGAATGTCTGTTTCTTCGGAAAGAACAGCTCCCTTGTTTCCTTTTCAACAGCATCTGCATAGGCATCCTCAATCTGCTCAGGTGTAGATCTCGCTCGTTTCGGCTGAGGTCTGGTCTTCACAGGCTTCCGCTTGACCTTCTTTGCCTTGGGCTTCGCACGGATCTTTTTCGGCTTGGCCTTTGCCTTCTTCTGCTTGGAAGCAGGCTTAGCTCTCTTTCTGGAAGTCGGCCTTGAACTAGCTTTCTTGGCCCTTTTTGCTTTCACTTTCCTCTTTTTTGCGGGCATGAGCCTTTAAAAGGGGTTTTAGTATTTAAAGGTTATCAAAAAATACAGTACGCACAAGATTATTAAACATAAACAGATAATGACTGACATGAAAAGAAGAACCCTTGCGAAAGAGATTGCGCGTGACTTACGCGCGCTTGGAAGCGTCCCATTCTATTTTATCGTTCTGGTCAGGGCAGTCATAGGACAGTACGCCATTTTCATATGGCAGCTGCTGATCGCTGCCGCAGGCCTTCTGTTGATGCACAGGATGAAAAGCAAGGTAGACATGCGCATAGCAAGTGCGATAGTGCTCTGCACATTCACGAGCGTATTCTACAGAGAAGCTTACTTTACGATTTTCGCAACCGCTGTGCTCCTGATGCTTCTCGTTGCATCTGCGTACATAAAGGTCAGTAGACGGAGCATGATGACTGGGGTCATAGCAGGAGTAGGATGCTCTGCAATCGCATACTTTCTTGCACCCTTGATATCATAAAAATCCGCAGAAATGCCCTATTCCGCCCAAAAAGTGGAGTTTGACCAGGCACTTTCTTCTGCGAGCGGATTTTTAGGATGCCAAAAATTTCACCCTGAATAGAGGGGTTTTCAGGCCCCACACAAAAGTTTTGATCAAAATTTTTGTGCATGATACGGCAGCGCAGCGAATGGTCATTCAGGTCGCTCCAAAGACATAGAAAATGAGTCATTATCAGTACATATTGACTCTTCACATAGGTCGATGCGGCTATCAACCTTATTCTGCACAAGCCACTTATCAGAAGGTATCATGTCATCAGGCAACTCATCAAGAGCGAACCACCTGATATTCTCCTTCTCCTTTATCTCATTCAATGGGGATGCACAGGTAAATATGATCATGAACGCGTGCTTGACAATGCCTGCCTCAACATTCTTCTCACTCACGACAGCATTACAGGACTCGAACTTCGCATCTATGAATGTCAAGGATTTCATCAACCGCAGGGTCGTCTGCTCCACTGTCTCAGAAAGCCGTATCCTCCCACCAGGCAATGACCACTTACCTTCATAGGGACGTTTAGACCTTCGCCATAGCAGCACTCTCCCCTCCTTCACGCACGCGACAAGGACTACAGGAAGAGGGCTCTGCTTCTCTTCAGAATCCACAAAGAAAGGGATATACTTCTCTGCCTGCTGAGACAGGCCATACAATTCATCCTTCTTCACCAGCACCCCATCATCAAGAAGCTTCTGTATGAAATAGGCAAGCTCATTCGATCTTATGCCTGTAGCTTTCTCTATCTCATTGAAACGCAGCTCTTTGGCATACAAGAACTGCTGGAATATGTTCTTCCGTTTTGGATTTGATAGTTTATCTTCCAAAATATCCCCCATTACTCAAGATGTCATGAGGAATTGCTTATAAGATATTAATCTTTTGATACTGCTCAAGATATGGCGACCTGACCGTCTGTGCCTGCTTTGTCTGCATTGCCGAAGTGCAACGGAGGCAAGGCAGGCATGGCCAGGCGAAGCTTGCCGAAGGCAAGCGTA
>JAUVBP010000113.1 GCA_030591125.1 Candidatus Woesearchaeota archaeon
AAACCTGTCGCGATTATCGCTCCTCCCTGGAATCCTCCTCCAGGAGTCAGGTGTCCATTGACGACTATGTATGCTCCAAAGACGGATGATAGGACAAATGCAAGTTTCGCCACAGTCTTTATTATCCTGCTGCTCATTTTCGTCTGCCTTTAGCGTTCTTACTTTTAGTCTTCTTATCCTTCTTACGCGTCTTTTTCACTTGCTGATCCAGCAGCACGCTTATGCCAAGCACTGCTGCAAAGAGTATTGTCGCCTCTCCTAAAGTATCGAATCCCCTATAGTCAAACACGACTGATGTGACTATATTATTCGCGCCTGTCTCCTCTTGGCCATGTAAGATGAAATGGTCATCCATCTCTGACGATATTGGCTGTCCAAACTCACGCATGCCACTCATCGCCACAGCAAGGATTATGAAAAAGAATACAAAACCTGCAACAAATATCGTCTTGTTGGCGACCATCTTCTTCAACACTCCTCCTCCATCCTTTTTGTGGAACGTATCGTGAATATGTATATCGCTGTGGTGAGTCCTGCCCCTACTGCCGCTTCCGCTATCGCGACATCAGGTGCGTGCAGTATGAAAAACTCTGCTGATAGTGCAAGGCTGAAGGCAGCCAATGCAATGACTGATGCAAGAAGATCCTTGAACCTGACAGCAAGGACTGCAGTGATGATCATAATGGCAAGTATGACCAGTTGGGTGATGTCGACAACGCTCATCTCTCACCTCCGAGCCGATCGACGACAGCTCTTGCAGGCTTTATACCTGCTTTATGTGCTGCTCTTGAGATCGCATGCGCGCCGGTCGGGTTAGTCAACAGTATCGCCGCGAGAGCCACTGCTGTATGGATCGACAGTTGAGCCGCACCCGCTATCCCTGCCTGCTTCATCACCAGACCATATACGATGACCGCAATACTGATGAATATCATGCCGAAAGTGGTGCATTTTGTAGATGCATGCAACTGCGTGTACACATCAGGAAATCTCAGGAGTCCTATTATTGCCAGTATATTGAACAGTATACCGACGACAACCAACGCAAGCAGGATGTAGAGAATCATCTCTTACCTCCAATATAGTCTGCGATGTATAATGTGGAGATGAATGAGAGCAATGCATAGACAATCGCTATGTCTACATAAAGGACAGTCTTGAACGCGGCACTTAGCGATATAAGAACCCCTACGATGATTGTGTTCATGGTGTCAAGGGCAACCACCCTGTTCGGTGCACCAGGACCTCGCAGCAGCCTGATGAGAGTCAGCACTATGAGCGCCACAAGGATTGTCGCAGTGACTGAGAATATCGACGTAGAATCGATCATTCTGCTATCCTCCTCACCCACTTGAGCATCGAGCCGCAGACCTCTTCTGCTTTCGGATCCTTGTTCTTCACATTTATCCAATGCACATAGAGGTCGTTTGTCTTCTCATCTATGTCCACAGACAATGTTCCTGGTGTGAGAGTGATTGAATTCGCAAGCATCGTGATACCAAGATCAGTCTTGAGTCCTGTCTTTATCTTCACTATCCCCGGATTGATCCGTCCGGTAATCACCCTGTACGCGACATCGATGTTGGCTTTTGCCATGTAGAAGAAGAACGGACCGATAAGATAGACTACAAGATAGAGCCATCTTAACGGATTCAGGAATCTCAGCTTTGATATGTTCACCATCTTTTTTAATAAAAAAAACCAAACCCCAAATGTAAAAAACGTTATTATGATGGTTTATAAGAGTTATGATTTCAAACAAGAGTTAAAAAAATCTCAAAGACACAAGAACTAACAGGTGACCACAGTTTAGAGTATGATAAAAATAATATTAAAAAACAAAGAACTACTCAACAGTTAAAACGAGTTTTTATAAACCGTAAAATGTGCGGACTGTAAAGGACAGCTAGTAAAATCTCCAGTGACAAGAAAAGAGGCACGCTGATTTAATCAGCCATAGAATCAATGAAAGTATTGATGTTCGGTTGGGAGTTCCCCCCTTTCAAGAGTGGCGGTCTTGGGACTGCATGTTATGACCTAAGCAAAGGTCTCTCGAATCAGGGGGTCGACGTGACTTTCGTGATGCCCTTCGCTCCTGAGGGCGTGAATGGAGAATTCGTCAAGCTGATAGGCGCGAATAACTTCTCAAAAAACGTGAAAGTCCGTAAAATCAACTCAATTCTTACACCCTACCAATCATCTACCGCGTATGATGAGGCGCTCCACAAAGTCCGCTCGAAGTACGCTACAGGCTCCAAAGCCGATGATGTATACGGCAAGAACCTTTACGAAGAAGTGTATAGATATTCTCTCGTAGCGGCAGACATTGTTTCAGAAGATCACTATGATATCATCCACGTGCATGACTGGATGACATATCAGGCAGGGATGAATGTCAAGCAGGCAACAGGCAAACCGCTGGTAGCACACATCCACGCGACAGAATTTGACCGTACAGGCGGCAATCCGAACAGTTATATCAGCGATATAGAGCATAAAGGTCTAACAGCGGCAGATATAGTCATAGCAAACTCTAATTACACCAAAAACAACGTAATAAGGGACTATCAGATAGACCCATCCAAGATAGAGGTCGTCCACTGGGGTATAGAACCTGATAATCCTCACTATGGTATGTGCGAAGCATCTCCCTTTGGGACAGATAAGACCGTGCTGTTCCTTGGCAGGATAACGATACAGAAAGGTCCTGATTATTTTGTTGAGGCCGCAAGGAAAGTGCTGGATCATGTGCCCGACACCAAGTTCATAATTGCAGGGTCAGGCGACATGTTCGAGCGAATGGTAAACCGCGCTGCAGAGCTTGACATGCTTGACAAATTCGTCTTCACAGGATTCCTGAAAGGAAAGGATGTCCACAGGGCATTCCAGATGGCAGACCTGTATGTCATGCCCTCAGTTTCAGAACCATTCGGCCTTGTCGCGCTGGAATCCATGAAGAACGGGACACCTGTGATAATGTCAAAGCAATCAGGGGTCAGTGAAGTCGTGACACACTCATTGAAGGTTGATTTCTGGGATGTTGATGAGATGGCAAACAAGATAATCAACACTCTCAGATACCCTGAGCTTCTGGGAGAGCTCACAGACAACAGTTTCAATGAGGCGCAAAAATTCAATCTTGATGAGCCTGCAAGCAAGACTAAGGCGATCTACGAGAAGGCGATGTCGATAATGAGGTAATCATAGATGGTAAATGTATGTTTTTATTTCCAGGTGCACCAACCGTTCAGGATGAGGCAATATTCCGTGTTCGAGACCGGAAAGAAACAGGACTACTTTGACGACCAGAAGAACATAGAAGTGCTGCGCAAGGTAGCTCGTAAATGCTACATCCCTGCAAACAACCTCATGCTTGAGCTGCTTGACAGGCATCCTGATTTCAAGATATCTTATTCGCTTTCAGGTGTTTTCATAGAGCAATGTGAGAAGTGGGCACCTGAAGTCCTGACAAGCTTCAAACGGCTTGTAGACACTGGACGGGTCGAGATCCTTTCAGAGACATATCATCACTCACTCGCATACATTTTCTCAAAGGAAGAGTTCAAGGAGCAGGTGATGCTCCATAAGGCAAAAGTGAAAGAGCATTTCGGTGTTGAACCGCAGGTATTCAGGAACACAGAGCTGATCTACAACAACGAGATCGCAAAGTTCATTGAAGATATGGGATTCAAGGGGATAATCTCTGAAGGTTGGGACCCTATCCTGGGATGGAAGAGCCCTAATTTCCTCTACAGGCCGAAGACCACGAGCAAGATAAAGCTTCTCATGAAGAATTACCGGCTGTCAGATGACATCGCGTTCAGGTTCTCTAACAAGGGTTGGGCGGAATGGCCTCTCACGACTGATAAGTTCTGCAATTGGGTGAACAGCTATAACGGGAATGGTGAATGCATAAACCTTTTCATGGATTACGAGACTATCGGAGAGCACCAATGGGAAGACACAGGCATATTTGAATTCCTGAGACATCTCCCAGAACAGCTCCTGAAACATCCAGACAATGCATTCAGCACACCTTCAGAGCTTATAGAGAAGCTTGAAGTCAAGGATGAGGTCGACTGCCATCACATGATATCCTGGGCAGACATAGAACGTGATCTCTCTGCATGGTTAGGCAACAGGATACAGCAATCATCAGCTAGCAGGATATACTCGCTGGAGAAAGAAGTCAAGGAGGCAGGTGATGCACAGCTGCTCGATGACTGGCGCAAGCTGCAGACATCAGACCATTTCTACTACATGTGCACAAAATGGTTCAACGACGGGGACGTCCATAAGTATTTCAACCCTTACGACTCCCCGTATGATTCATTCATGAATTTCATGAACATTGTAAATGACCTTGTGTTGAGGTTAAGGGCTATTCAAGGCCGTACTGGAACGGTCGAGACAACAAGTGAGGTGACGGGCGATGACATGGGCAAAGCAGTATAAGAAGACGAACTCAAATGCGCGTC
>JAUVBP010000214.1 GCA_030591125.1 Candidatus Woesearchaeota archaeon
GTAAAAGGAATTTAAAACCTATGATATTGGGTTTATATTTATGCTTATCTTTATAAATTATATAATTTTCAGTTAAACCGCTTGAAACCCCTCAAAAACGCAGCTTCACTGGGTGACATTCCGTGATCTATTGCCTCTTCTTCATCAAAATCATCAGAATATATGTCTATCTCTCGTTTGAACTCCTCTTCTTCAAAACGTAGATTATTCTGGCTTCTGGTCAGTCTCATATCATATCGCCCCCGTTTTTAGATATAAACCGTCCTGTGACCTTTAGCTTGTAATATATGAGGGTTAAGTTTTATATATACCTATCCTATATATTTTATAAAAAAATATAAAACTTTAAATATTATCTAAATACTATGGTATCGTTATATAAATTGTAAATAATCATCATAAGCGACAGGGGGTGTTGCTCATCAAACGAAAAGTCATACAGATAGCAGGTTCCACACATCTGGTCTCATTGCCTAAGCCCTGGATAGACCAACAGAAGATACTGAAAGGCGACGAACTTGACCTCTCAGTAGAAGGGAACAAGATTGTGGTCAGCGCGAGTTCAGAATCAAGGCCTGAGACGATCAAGGTCGATGTCAGTGATGCGCATATGTTCTCCTTCAGGTTCCTTGCAGCGATCTATAAATCAGGATATGATGAGGTCGAGCTTCAGCTGAGCAATAAGACATCACTCAAGGAGCTCTCCCGACAGATCAACTCAATGCTTCCAGGTTATGAGCTGGTAGACCAGCACGGGCGTGTATGCGTGATAAAGAACATATCCAGAGGACTTGATTCGGAGTTCGACACGATCCTCAGGAAGATATTCCTCATAACGAACAGCATGGCAAAGAATACCTATGATGCTCTCAAGACAAATGATTATAACCTCCTCAATGATACTATCCTGCTCGAAGAGACTACAAACAGGTTCTGTAACTTCTGCGAAAGGATGCTCAATAAGAGGGGGTACAAGAACGCCAAGAAGACTTCTTTTGTCTATAATATCGTCTGGGAGCTTGAGAAGGTCACGGATCAGTTCAAGTACCTGAACATGTATCTGCTCGACAACAGGAATGCCAAGTTGAGCAAGGAAACTTTTGATCTCTTCCGCAGGGTCAATGCGCTCATCAAGATGTTCTACGAGCTGTTCTATAAGTTCGATGCTGAGAAGGTGCAGACCATAGCCTCTGAACGGAAATTGCTTGTAGCGGAATGCAATAAGCTGTTCGGAAGCAGGACTGCAGACCCGAAAGTGGTGCATCACCTCAGCAATATCACTCAGATGGTGTTCAACATGGTGGGATCATATCTGGGGACAACGTTCTAGAAAATATTTATTTTTTCTCTTTCTTCTCGTGGTTCTTGTAGAAATTCCTGTGGATAGACCCTACCTTTCCGGCGAGCGTCTTTACGACACCCATCAGATTATTCTTACTCTCTTCGTCCATCTTGCCTTCTGCATGTAAGACTGGGTATACCCGTTCGAGGGCCCGTTCAGCATTGCCTAATGTGCCCATCACTTCGTAAAGAAGAAGGTATTGCTTCTGGGGATCATCGACTCTTGTGGCGGCATAATCACAGAAAGTTGCGCCGATGACCAGAGACCTGTGGAAGAGTGCTGCGTGATAGTCTGCCCTGAAATTCTCCAGTGCTTCCTTGTATTCATCACTGCCCACTTCATAGACTTCTGCATTATCCCGTATCTTCAGGCTCTTTGCGTAATGCTCAAGATCATCTATGTAGGTGGTTGAGACTCTCAGCTTGCCACGTCGTACTTTTTTCTTCAGCCCTGCATATGCTGGGTGACCCAGTTCGAATCTCGTCCTGTCCGTCTTATTCAGGAGATTGAGGAGCGCTTCCCGCTCTTCTTCCGGGAATGTCTTAGCATCCTGTTCTATCTCAGCTCTTATGAATTTTCGAGGGTTAGTGATATACTCTGTAGCAATCTCATTGAAATGCACCAGCGCACTGTTGTATACGTTGAAGAATTTCTCTACGAGATTCCTCTCTGTAGTATCTCTGCGTTTGCTCAGTCTGTTCGCATAGCCTCCGTAACAGATCAGCGTCGCCAGCTCTATCACTGCAGGGAGCCTTCGCGCGCCGAAGAAATCAAGCAGCATCATGCTTTCACCATCATCTGTGATGAGTGAGTTACCATACCAGGCATCCCCGTAGAATGCATCCGGCAGTCTTGCAAGCCTCTTGTGGATCGGCATCGACTCTTGGATCAGTATCTCCCGTTCTTCCTGTGTCACACCTGCGATGCCGGACTCATTGAAAAGGTTGTTCAGCCCGCCCAGGATCCGGGTATCTATTCTCGGGATGTAGTATTCAGTCAATAAGTTCTGCATCCCTAAAGCAAGGTTGATAGGTCCATAAGCAGAAGTGTATGCGCATTGCTGCACTGCGTTCATCAGGAGATTTGTCAGGGAACTCTTCAGTTTAGTGGTCTTACGTGGCTGGTTCTTCTCCTGTGCTTCACGGAATGAAGATATCAGGTGGCGCAGCTCATCCAGTACAGGCACGCCTTTCACATACTCCCTGTATAATGCCCATGCTTCCCTGTCATTATCGGGAACCTTGACCGTACCTATCAGATTAGGTGTGTTGATCATGTTCTTCCCTTTTTTGACCTTCCTCTGGATCCTCTTAAAATCTCTAA
>JAUVBP010000032.1 GCA_030591125.1 Candidatus Woesearchaeota archaeon
CACCTGATGACGAAGCAATAATCCAAGTGGTTGCAGAAGATGTTCCTATTGAGATCAAACCAATACAGGAATTTGTCCAACATTGCCTTTACCAGACCGCAAGAGAGGCATTCATAACTCTTGGCCAGCATGGAGGTCATATCGACATGTCTGATCCCGACATCTCTGGAAGAGATTTTATACTTAACCCTTTACATCCCACTGAATCTGATGCGGCATTCATTAACTTCAATCCATCATCCCATGTATCATATTGGTGGATGTTGAAATCAAAAAATACCTGCTTCAGTTGTTCTGTCACTGATGAGAATAAACCTACACTAAATGCAATAGAATCTGAAGTCAATGGATATATAACGAAAAATATTGCTTCTTGTCTTGATGGGTTCAAGAATTTTGAGGATCAAGGATTTGAAGTGACCACATTCGGCGAACCCGATCCTAAAACGGTCATAGCAGAAGAAGATGTCGCTCTTGAGATGGAATATGATATCGGTGTTGCTCGTGAAGGGAGATATACCAATATGAGCAGATTTGTAGCTAGATTGGACCTGAAGTTCAAAAAACTATATGATTTTGCCTCAGAAATAGTGGATATGCAAGTGGAGGATATGTTCTTTGAATACATAATAAAACACCTGATAAGCATGAGTTCAGGAGTCCGATTCGATCGTCTGCCACCAACATATGCTTCTGAAAGCAGTTTTGTCCCAATAACCTGGTCAAAGACACTTGTCAAGAATCAGCTACAAGACCTTTTTACGAGCTATTTCTCCTTGATACAGATAAATGGCACAAAAGATGCGCAAAAGATTGAATTCAGTGATGATCAGATGATACAGAACCTGTATAATCCATTCTTCATAAACGGCCTTGATGACGCCAGACCAAAATACAGCATAAGATTCTTCTACCTCAACTGGCCAATATATTTCCAGATAACACCTAATGACGGTGAGATAATAAAACCCTCAGAAACCATAGAAATTCCTTTAGGCCCAGCACACTTCAGGATACCATTCATATTCGCGCCAACATATTATTATGAATATTACTATGATGTATCTGTCCCGATCATTGCAGAGATAAAAAGCTATGATGAATTCTTCAATGAGACATATACCTTCTTCCTGGCCATAGAAGCGAATATACGAGATAATAGAAACCTACAAGAATGGTTAGAAGGTCGAGGTACATATGGCTCCTGGGATCACTCGCTTTTTGGTGTCCAACCTTCTGATGAGGTCTTCGAATCCATCGAGCTTGAAGCGGGTGTAGACCAAGAAGAGTTTCAAAAAGCATACTCTTTGGCACAAAACTCAAATAAATCATTGTTCTGCAACACCCGCCAAAGGATAAGTGGTACCGTAGATGTGAAAGTATCCAATAAAGTGGATGGATCTGCCCTAGATGGTGCAGAAGTACACTACGCATGCGGCCATTATGATTCCTGTAGATTGGGCTTGACAGACCTCAAACAGATCTCTAACGACAGTGACGAAACCGAAGCACGCTTCATATCCCGATTCCCTGTCTGTTCAGGAGGAGGTATACTACGAGTTGAAAAACCAGGTTTCATGAAAACGCGAATTGTTGAACTCAGCACGCTTCCAGGCATCAACCAAACAATTGATGTTGAACTTGAACCGATACGGACAAAAAACATATCATTCAAGAAATTCATAATAGACCGGATCGTGTTCAATGATTCTCTTGCAAAGGAAGTGAAGCTCTTCAGATGGAACTCACGGCTTAAAAATCTGAGCGGACACGACATGATACTCCTTTCATTCAACAAGGTGAACGAAGATCCTGTGGAAGAACCCTTCGCAAAATTTGTCATATTCTATGGAAATGACACCCTCAATGAAGACCTGTTCCGCACATTAGAGCTTATACCTGGAAAATACACATTAGACATCCAATATTTCTATACCAACAAGACAATAATACCTAAGGATTGTAAACACATATGCGCATCGTGTCTTACTGATTGGTGTGAACGTGAATGCAGGTTATTCCCTGGAGAAGGCAACTACACAGACCGCTGTGAACCTGACATCACTGCAGTACAACTCGGAGGGGCCGCATCAGGCCTTGCGTTAGGACCTATAGGCATTGTGGCTGCAGGAGGTTTTGCTATCGGGGCTGCAGCAGGATTAACTTGCCCAACGTGCGGGACCTGTGATGCTGATGTATTCCAACCTGAAGATGATATAACCCTGGAAAACCAGCTATTGGGCGGTTTTAAAATGAATAATACAGAACCTTGGGTCGTAACTGCAGATGAGCTTGACGTCGACGATAACCTGATTGAGTTCCATGTCGTCCATGCCCCTCTCCCAAGATGTATTGATGACCTGAGTGAGGTGGCCAATGCTACAAACTTCTATGGACCAAATGCACAGGACCTACAACCAAGATTTGTGGCCCAAAATCAGGATTGAATAGTCCATTAGCCAAAAGAACTGCCTATTTGACTCTCACCAGATTTCTTCAGTGCATCAATCATCGAAAACATCCTACATGTTGACCTGAGCTGTGGTGCAGTTATCATATCACAGAAGCTGTCGTCTGCAGTCTCTATAGCAATATCAAGATAGCAGGAATCTTTAGCAATCTCTTTCTCTATCTCCTCACACAAGGAACCATCTGACTGGAACTTAGCAAGGTCTGTAAGGCACTTATCTACATTGCCCTGGTGCTTGAATTCTCTGCACATAGACAGGGCCTGTTCAGGATTCCTCAGGTAAGTAGATTTGACCATATCAAATGCCTGCTGCCGGGTGATCCCCTCATAGAATGCTGGCTCACCTTCTTCAGGTGTCGGAACAGTAGGAGTCACAGTGACCGGTTCTTCTGCTGTAGGCTCTTCAGGCTCTACTGGTGTCGGACCTTCGGGCTCTGTCGGCGCAAGTTCTGGAATCTCAGATATATTCTCTTCCTCTTCAGGCATCATGGCACGAATCTCTTCCAAGGTCTCTTCAGCAATATCTTTAGATATAAGATTGAATATGAACCCTGAGGTGGCTGTGAAGTCCTGATAGACCGCATCGACCCTCACAACATAATCTCCTGGAGGCATTGTCCCAGGAATCTCAAAAGTGACTATATTCTCCATGGTTGTAGAAAGCGCCATCGTCTCACTCTTCTCAAGAACTGTGTCTTGAGTATCACGATCGATAATATTGTAGTTCAGGACAACATCAAACCGCTTATCAAAACCGAAGTTGATCAGCTTTACCCTGAATGTAAGTTCGCCACCTTGCTGGACGAGCGTAGTGAGCTTTTCAACTTCAACATCAAGAAGTTGATCAGGAATCTCAACCCCCACCCTTGTGTATGCTTTCAGATACATGAATGTGACCCCTGCAGTCATCACAAACATTGCGATGAATGCGAATATGAGCGCCTTATGGTGGAGCTTGAGCTCTTGGGGTGGTGCAGTAGCCTTCTGTAATGCGGAATTCACCTCGAAATAAGGATAACCTCGCGATACCAAGAAGTTTGCCACTGCCTGCTTATCATAACCTCCCTGAAGCTGCTTCTGGATGTAACCTACAAGCTGCTGTATACGTTGCTGCTCAGCAACCTGCGGGTTGGTCTGTGTATTGATGACATACTGGACAGCACTCTCAACCTCTGCCTTGTCATATCCTGACTGCACCAAGAACTTGTTCACATCCTCAAGACGTCTCCCTTGCCTCAACTGCGCGATCACGTAACTGACAAGGTTCTGCTGTACCATGGTGGTGACGAAGAATCCTGCTTATTTAAAGCTTATGATGGGTTCCGTGAGTATTAGGACAAATTTTATAAGAAAGATAAGAGCCAGTCATAGCCATGGCAGAAGGAGAAACATCAAAAAGGCAAGTTGCACATAAGGTAAGGATAGCAGACATCCTCAATAACCGTTATGTGAAAGAGGACGGGTGGCTGCCAAATTATATTTCTGTGGGAGATAAGAAAGTGTCAAGAGCCAACATACTGGGAGTCATTGTCTCAAAAGATGCGCAGGAAGGAAGCCAAACTCCTAATTTCATGCTTGATGATGGGACTGGCAGGCTATCCCTAAGATTCTTTGAACAAGGAGATGGTCTTGATGTGGGGGATATAGTGGGCGTGATAGGAAGACCACGTGAGTTCGGTGCGGAAAGATATCTTGTCCCAGAGATCATACGAAAGATATCCAACTCAAAATGGATAGAGGTAAGAAAACTAGAGCTGACAATATTTCAACAAAGCCTCAAAAAAGAGGGATCCTCGCCTGTGCCTGTAGTGCTTGATACTGAAGAAGAGACAATCGAAGAATCAAACCCTCTGTCCCAAATAGCGGACATAATCAAACAGGAGGATTCTGGCAGCGGTGTGAGCTTTGAAGAGATCAGCGTAAAATTCTCTGGTACTGACCCTGATGAGTATGTAAAACGGCTCCTTGAACAAGGAGACATCTTCGAAGTGAAACCTGGACGGTATAAAGTTCTTGAGTAAACGTGGGTTCTAGTGACTGCTTTTTCTAGAATAGGATCGGAGTTATATACGCTTCCATGACTGCTGCAACAAACACTATCGCTATCGCGATGATGAGAAGGGATGACGCGTCAAGTATTATCTTCTGGAAGTGCTCTGTACGGAAATCCTTGTTGATCACAGCAACAGAGATTATCCCTCCTGCAAGACCCGCCACCATGTACGCAGCCATCTCGGGTATCCCATGAAGAAAATAGCGAGAGAACGAATACGCAACGGTCTGAGTCACCACTCCCACCTTAGCGAATCCTGCAATGCCTGCGTATTTTGCCAGGCCTAACTTTATCAGGTTGCCGGTAGCCGCCGCCACAACTGAAGCGTTCCAGGCAAGGATGAATATCGCGCCCGCACCATAAAAAAAAGAGAATAGTATGCAGAATATCAGGACCTTGATATTATTGAAAAAAATCCTGTTGAACAATGATGTTGTTGTAGCCTGCCCTGTCAAAGGAGTTGTAGCTGCTGCGGAAGGAGCATTTATCTGAGCGATGGTCGTTATCTGCTGCTTGAACAATGTCTGGGACATATCCGTCGGGAGCACCACATACCACAGAACAAAAGCAAAGGTTATCCCTATGAAAAGGAATGTGTAGAACAAGAGGACCCTGCTGTGCTTTTTCAGCATCTTGGTCTCCTCTTCAAGAATCACATCTATCTTCTCTTCATGCCTTATCGCATGGAACATCAAAGGCACGCAGGCAAAGGTAGTGAGGAATATCATCACGAGATCTGCCTTGTCCCTAAATATCCAGTAACCCATGAACAGACCTATAGATGCTATGAGAAAACCATAGAAGAACAGCTGCCAGGGTTTCCTTACAGCAGTTATCGGCTTGATGTATGACTCCAGAACCATGAACTGATTTTCGTTTATAAACTATTTAAATCTTTCTTTGTGTGACTCCTTCAGTTATAAACGCATGATTTAAATATGGGCGTCTTTAACTTTTTCGTATGGATTACGCGAAGATGCTCAAGAAAGCGCGAAGTGAGATGCCTGAGTCAGTATTCGAGAGTGAGAGGTTTGAGATACCTAAAGTCAAAGGTCATCTGCAAGGCAGCAAGACTGTGATAAGCAATTTCAAGATAGTTGCAGACACACTCGGAAGGAGCGTAGAGCACATGATGAAATACCTCCTGAAAGAGCTTGCGACACCAGGAACATTCACCAGGAATATGCTTGTCCTGGGCGCAAAAGTGCCTGCATCAAGGATAAATGACAAGATAAGAAAATACGCTTCTGAATACGTCCTCTGCCCAGACTGCGGCAAACCAGATACGAAGATCGGCAAGGAAGGTGACCTGTCTTTCATGAAATGTCAAGCCTGCGGATCGAAACACCAGGTAAAATCACTGAAAGCAGGTATCTGATGCTATCCATCATCACAAAATGATCGTCAAAGTCCATAATACACCAAACGGCAAGATGCTGGCACTCTGCGACACTGAAATTCTTGGTAAGACATTTGAAGAAGGCGAGCGACAGCTCGACCTTGATTCACAATTCTACAGAGGAGAAGAGAAATCTGATGAGGAAGTTGAGATGCTTCTCAAAGATGTTTATGTAGTCAATGCTGTGGGAGAGAAATCGATCGGATTGCTGGTCTCGAAAGGTCTTGTTGAAGAAGATGCTGTTCTCCGGATTGCAGGGGTTCCGCATGCTCAGTGTGTTGTTGAGTGCTCTTGATCAAAACAATAATTTATTGTATCAGCCGAACCAGGCACCCAGACCGGTCTGTCTTTCTTTCTCCTTACCGAAAACCCCTTCGATCCTGCGCTTCGTGAGCTCAAGGGTCTGCTTCAGGTAATTGGGAAGATCATACTTCTCTGCCAAGCTTATGCTGGGCTCGAGATACTTGACTATGCTGCCTTCTGATATGGTGAATACTATCTTACCGCCGCACTTTGTGCATTTGCCGAGTAAAGGGGGTCGGCGGAACTTCTCATTGCAGGTGACGCAACGGAACTCCTGCTGAGAGAATTTCCTCAAGTTGCCTTTTATGTCGCGGATGAAGTGTTTCTCGATCACAAGACGGGCGACATCTGATTCATCCACTGCACGAATCTTCTCAGCAAGATTCATCTGTGCCATAAGCTTCTCCTGCATAGATGGAAGAGTCTTGTAAGAAGAGCAGAGAATCCCTGCGTTGATATTGTCTGTGTCATGAGTGAACCCCATCCCCTCATATTGCGCAGGAGTATTCAACACATTCTTGATGATGTCAATCTTGACCTCCCAGGCAGGCTTGTGCTCAAGGCAGGCCTCATAGAACTCAAGAGGATATGACCAGGTACGATCCACATCAAAAACCATATCATCAACCTCAGAAGGGGCAAGAACTGATGTGAGGACCAAAGGCGCATCCATTGTGCTCCCTCTTGATGCTGGAAGATACTTCTTGGAAAAATTAAGGAAAGAATCCATAAGAAGGATTATACAACTCTCATCACCATCACAGTCACGCCGCATGGCTGCGTGCATCATGGGATGTGCCAGGAAACCCTGAGACTTGGAGAAACCGATGATCCTGCATAATGTGCCTGCAGAGGTATGAGGAGCAAGACCTATCGCAAGCTGTCCTGCAAGCTCCCCGGGAGACTGTAGATTGTAATATGGTTCCAGACCATACAATTTCACAAGAAGCTCGTCGATAAACTTGGTTATCTTATATAGTATCTTATCAGCAGGAAGATCAGGGGAATCAGGACAACAGGGGATCACAATATCCTGCGGCTTAATCTCAATCACTTGATCATCATTTTCGATGAACCTTCCCTTGATGTCCTTGTCATAACCAAGCTCTTTTACCTTATCTGTAGATATGCCTATCTCCTTGACCTTAAAATGAGTCAACGGAAGCTCTGAACAATCATA
This sequence comes from Candidatus Woesearchaeota archaeon, assembly GCA_030591125.1. Lineage (GTDB taxonomy): Archaea > Nanobdellota > Nanobdellia > Woesearchaeales > UBA11576 > JABMQF01. The sequence continues at coordinate 7,406 of JAUVBP010000032.1, forward strand.
TCGTATGGTGCCTTCTTTATTCACACACACACCATACTTCGCGCGAAGTATGCCTTTCACCACCTGCTCAGGGATGTGCTCCCTATTACTTGTGCCTCGCACACCTTTTATCAAGTCAGGATATGTCCTGGTGCCAATCTTCTTGAGGGCATTCTCGAAATAGAATTTTATATCTATATCCCTCCTTGTATGCGAATTTATCTTGCCATGTTCAGGACAGGTATCTGTCTCAAGCTTTCCGCAGATCCTGCAATTATACTGCCTTTTTGCAGGAATGTCACAGGCAGGACATGTCGGAAGAGCAAGTTCAGAATCACATGACTCACAATGATATATCGCGAAGTCAGCATTCACTTTTCCTGCCTCGAGAGCTGACTGGAATGACCGCAAGCGACCGCCTTCCTCACCTATAGGAAAAAGTACATGAGGACTCCCTGTAAGCTTACGCATCTTGGCCTTTTCCGGACGACCCATCCGGGCACCAATAAAAATACCACATTTGTCTCTTTGTATCATGCCTGAGAATGTGTTGATCGCTTCCACTGTATCTTTTGCTCCTCTTGAGACTATATCTTCTATCTCTTTGACCGCCTCTTCTGGTGTGATCGTATCTATCTTCAGCAGTGCCTTCAGGATTGTTGCCTCATCCTTCTTGAACACAACAAACTCATTAGTGGCCACCAGATGAGGGATGCCGATGATCTCTATCTTCCGTTTCTGTTCAATATCTATCGGTAAGACTGCCTTTGATATCCCAGAATCTCCTTCTTCAAAATTCATCTTATACAGCCATGAAAAAAGAGCAGGAATATCTGAAGGAGATATGGAATTCCAGAAATAAGTATGAAAGGGATGTAATGGGGTCTTGGTCGCTTTTGCTATGCTCAATGCCAACGGCGCATCTGGCTTTGCCCTCAAAGGATCCTTGAACAACCTGTTCAGTGCTTCGGGTTTAGAATCACATATCTCTGCAAGTTTGTAAGAATCTATTGTGCCGAATATCGATACGGTCTTCTTCTCAAGTTCCTGTACCCACCATTCCTCGCAATAGCCTGGCGGTACGAGCGGATGATTCCTGTTGAGAAAATCACCATAATTTATCAATGCATCACCAAGGAAAAGGACCTCTTTGATCTGCTTATTCACCTGTTTGGCATCTTTCTCATCATAAAGACGCACGACACTACCATCTTTCAATTTCACTATGGGTCCATCGATAGTGTCACAAGGAGTGAATGCTGCACCTTTACCAGGCCGTTCAACCTTCAACTGTGTCCCTATTGCGATGAACTTATTCATCACCTGCATCGAAGCCGGATGTATAGACTGAGCGGAAAAACCAGACGTCCTGCTCCTGCCATATCGAAGACGAAATCCTCCATTCCTAAGTGGATGGGAAATCACAGGTCTTCCTGCAACCAGATCCTTTATGTATGTGAAATCAGGAGTGACTTTGGGCTTGCCGTCAGATTGTCCCTCTTTCTTTGCCCCTTTACCTTTAGCGTGTGCCTCTTTCTTTATCTTTATGAACTTTTCAAGAAAATTCCATTGATCCATATCAAAATCAGCACCCCACTTTGAAAGCTGCTTCCATAACTTCTCTGCCTTCAGAGGAATACAGCTGGAATGTATAAGACAGTACCCGCTCCGTATCTTATTGGTGGGTATCCGTGGAAGATCCTTGAAGTTAGATACCTCTATATCTTCAGATGCATCACCAGACACCTCTACGGGAATGTTCTTCATGAGAAATGTAGATTCTTCTTTTGATGGAAAATACTGAAGGTTTGTGACCCTCTCATGATAATCCTCTATCTCTGTAGGACACCTCTTAATCTCATTCTCATCAGGGTCGTACTCTGCATACCCCATCTTCTTACGCACGTAATCAGAGATGATCACAGACCAGGCTGCAGCAGTGCCTCCCGCATTCCTGACAGGACCACCATAATTAAGACAAAAATACTCTCCCTTACCGTCTCTGCGCTGCTTCAACTCTATGGATATCAGTCCTTCTATAGGGCTGCTCACAACCCCCACGGTACCATACGCAAACCCTACACGCACTCCGACCTCAATGGCCTCGTTCTTATCCTTGAACTTACAATACCTCTCTTCTGCAACTTCAAGAGATATCTGTAATGCGACACGCCAGTCAAGTACACCATACTTGGCCTCAAGTTCAATTATACGCTCAACAACACCACTTCCTACGATCTGAGGAGCAACAATAGATATCAGACCTACTACCCTCTCAGCCATATTAGAAGCGAGCTGTATCTCTACCTGAGTGTCAGGGTCATAACCCTTTGCCCTTGCTTCAGTAGCTATATCAAACTCTTCCTTGCACTTCTTCTGCAGCTCATCAAAATATCTCTGCATGTTTTCGCTTGCGACAACCATATCAATAATCCCCATCAAAAAATTTCAGTATCTTGACCTTCCTGGTCTGAAGATTTGCCAACAGGACACTTCCC
>JAUVBP010000195.1 GCA_030591125.1 Candidatus Woesearchaeota archaeon
CTGTTGAATCTTAGAAATATCATCCATTGCTTCTACACCTCATGTCTACCTCTTTATAAACTGTTAAAAAGTCTCATCCTTCCTACAGGAAAAGATTATTTGCCTCTTTTTCATGCACTCAACTTATGGAGCATTTCGAGGTCTGTTGATATATTAATCTTTTCTTTTTTGAAGTGGTCGAAGACAAGGTGCACTTTATTGATATCGACCTGTTCTGCGCGTGCCTCATCGGCAAGAAGAAGATGCATATCCTCTCTCGATATCTTTCCTTTTCGGAGTTCCTTATGCTCTCTCTTATCAAGAAATATCCATTTATCAAGGTTCTTGAGTATCTGCCTGAGATATTTCCTGAAGGTATCGAGATTTGCTATGTGGATATCTATGAGTTTCTCAAGATGTTTTGGTTGTCTCTTGCTCCTGTGCCTGTTCAGCAATCGGATGAGATGGTCGATATCTTCAATCTCCTTCCTGACAAGATCCTCTTCCTGCCTGAGCATCTTGGAGCTGAACTTCTGATGCTGTTTCCTGAATATCTCCTGGAATGTCTCTTCACTGCTTCCGAGCGCTGCAGCGATCTTAGGATCATGCTTCTTGAGTTTCGCGATGCTCACATACCACCCCTTGCCGAAGCTCTGTGCAAGCTTGTGTTCTCCTATGTCTTCTATGACATAACGCATCGCCTGGTCACGGAGGTCATGTGCATTGCGCATCCTGAACACTCTCTTGACCATGTCTTTGTACTGATTCTGGCAGGTGATGAGTCCGTAGAGCCGCTCGTCAGGATTGTTTGCGAATGAGTGATACACATACCATTCTGCTGCTATGAAAAGAGCCCGCTGTTTCCTGACATGATTATCCTTGAGCCCTCTTGTGACAACAATCACTTTACCTACATCACCCTTGGCCGCATGGAAACGGCTGTTCGGCCTGAACTCCCACATCTTTGTGGCTCCGAGTGATGCATGCTTCATACGGAGGTCGTGCCGGGACACAGAAGAAGGAGAGAGCTTTGACTTTGGCTTCATGACCTTGTACATATTATGCAGGTATGAATTTATCTCAAGAGCCAATATCTTCTGATAGCTTGATCTTTCTTTATTGCCCATCAGGCCGTACAGTCTCTTGAACATTTTCATCACCTATCTGATGATCACACACATCATAATGTTGACGTGAACTTGTCACCACCCACATAGAGCAGGCGCTTGCGGTCATCGTTCGTATGTTCCTTGATGACCTTTCCGACATAGACTATGTGGTCACCAACTTCAAATCGGTCAATCACTTCACATTCCATCTGTGCGGAAGCTTCCTTGATCCTGCAGCAGTCTATATGGCTGCACTCTTCCTTTGTCAGCCCTGCACCTTCAAACTTATCGACTGCAGCACCTGAGTTCCGGCCGCAGTAGAGTACCTTGTCCTGAGTGCCATATGCCATGAAGTTCAGGGCAAACACCCTGCTGTCATCGATGAGCATCCTGGAGAACCTGTTCTTCCCTATGCTGATGCCGTATAGTTTCGGGTCAAAGCTCATGGGCATGTGCCATGTGACCGTCAGCACATTATCTTTTGAGTATGTCTTGCCCAGGAGTTCTGCATTCCCCCGCGTACTCACGAGGATGACTTGCCGGGGTTTGTCATCAGCCATTATTTTCACTCATATCTTCCGGGTCATATCGACGTATCTGCCATGCTTGCTTTTCTTCTTCCTTGGCCTCATGCCTTCGAACGCTCCTACCTTTATCACTCCCACGATAAAGAAGATGAAGAACGCGATGTACTGCGCGTAGTAGAGATTCAGCCCAAACGGCAGCCGCACAAGGTCTATTATTATCATGGGTGTCGCCGCCAGCAGTCCTGTCCTGAATATCTCACTGAAGCTGACATCGAATTTCACCAGCCTTATGATGACAAAGCAGAGCAAGGTCATCAGCAGGAGGAACAGGAACACTTTGATGGCATATAGTATATAGAACAGGAAAAGTATAGATGGTAACATCAACAGGACCAATGCTATGAGTAGGCCTTCATTCGCCACAAGATCCTTGTAGCTGCCTATCGCTTCCTTTTTGACTTTTCCGAACGGCAGCTTGTAGTATAGGTTATCATCTGTTATGAGAACACTTCCTTCTTTAAGCTTCCCTTCTGACTTCCTTGTATCAAGCGTCACGAAAGGGTCGCGTTCAGGGAACACCACTGGACTGTTCATCGATGTGTTGAACTTGACCTCTAATGTGTCGAAGTGTGACATCTGGTTGTCGACAAATCCTGCGATAGTAGGCAGCATCAGCACCACAGCTACCAGGAATGCAAACAGGACAAATGAGAAGAAATACTTTGTCAGGACCCAGGGAGTCTTTTCTTTCAGCTCACCATACCTCCAGGGGTTAAGCGCAAGCCAGACAGTCTTGAAAAATGGTACGAGTTTATTCATTAGCCACACCTCTTTCAGGGATATTATATGATCATCAGATATAGTACTATATGCCTTGGGTATTTAAAAAGCTTACTGGAATAAAAGCCAATATGAAGCATAAATCACAAGTGCAGGTTATGTGACCTACTCCACTTGCGCCACTGCAACCGTAGTCGCCTGTTCAGCATGCCTACGGGTTGTCCTTTAGCATGCGTGGCGACACGAAAGCTTTTGCGTAGCAAAAGCGAAGTAGGGTGCAGTGGCGCAAGCTCCGTCGCGCCAGCCAGCTTTGCCCTGAGCAAAGACTGGCAATGCAGGCGGCGACGGTCACATAACCTGCAAGAATAAGTATTGCTTCATATTAGCTTACTGGGGTTTAAGACTCTCACAGATGAATATGAGGTCCTTCTCTTCCATGAGTATCTTATTCACCTTGAAATTGATGATTATGAGCTTCTGTATCTCTTCAAGCTTTGCAGATCTGCGCAAGACGGTTATCACAAACTTCTTGCTGCCGACCCTTTTCATCTCCATGATGCCCTGCTTCAC
>JAUVBP010000029.1 GCA_030591125.1 Candidatus Woesearchaeota archaeon
GCTGACGTAGTCAGGATAGAGGAAGCTCTCGAAGATGGCATGAGCAAGAAGGATGATCAAGAATTCGCAGAGTTCTTTGTAAGAGCATATAGTATGCTCTACAACGACGAGATGAAACTCCTGAAGACATATGATATGGCACTCGAGAATGTCAAAGAGATCGTGAAAACTTCAAACGACCTCAAGGATCTGGTCAAAGGACTGAAGAAGAAGCACGAACGCAACTCAAAAGAGATACCTGAACTTTACGAAAGATACATGATTGCAAGACAGAAGGTATCAAAAGAGAACTTCCAGGGGGTCTTCAGCGGCGGTGGTAAGAAACAGGCTGCTCTCGACAGGGCACGTGCAGCACTCAGGCATAAGTGGATCTGACTTCAGGCCCGATATAGGCCGTGACGCCACACACACCTGAAATATCTTTTCTTTTTTCTTTCAGGTAATTAAGAGTATCAGATAGCCTCTGCAATACCGCAGGCCTCAATTTCTCGACGCCAGACAATGACTTGACCAACACATCAGGATAGAGCATCTCGATGACCGCATCCTTGTTCCGCTGGATAGGGTGGAATCTGCCATACACATCATCCAGGGTATCTCCCACACGCCTGCTGAATCGCTCAGGGTTTATGCTGGTATCGACAGTGAAATCATAAGGATCAGATATAGGGAATGTGAGAGCACACCTTATTGCGAACTGCGCAGGCACTTCCTGCTTGCCGCAGAGTATCTGCATATAACCGATCAACCTGCCCTGCCAGGAGTCTATCTTCTGCTCCTTGGCCTGCTCAAGAGCCTCTTCTATACCCATGTCAAGCATGGATTCCCAGAAGGATACATAGTCGCCATTGAAGAGATCCTCACGGTCAAAACGTACTTCACCGATCTTGAGCTCCCGGGCTATTATCTGTTTAAGATCCATAGAAACTATCAGAAAACACCCCCTTATAAATCTTTCTATTTGTAATCACTTATAAGTAACAACAAAACAAGAAATATTGTGAAATCATAAAAATCCGATATAACCGCACAGCAACGGATTTTTAGGATGCCAAAAATGTCACCAGACATTTTTGAGCAAAAGAAAATATTGGACTCAATCCGAAGCAGCAATCCTGTCCAGGTCCTCTGCAGGACCCTTCCCGAGCTCGCTCTCAATATCAGCGATATCCTTCTCAAACTTGCCCTTGATTGCCTCAGACTCCTGATTAAAATACTCAGTATCGAAGTGCAGCCTATCAAGGTCTTCATATCGCTTCACCCCAGAACTCACAGGAACACCAATATTCTTCACGACAACATCATCCAGCTCATCAGCAGATATTGACAGCTCCTCATAGTCAACATCATCCTCCCCCTCAACAGCAATACGAAGAGGTTCTGAAAGCAGCTTCCTTGCGATCAGCTTATGCACGTAGAAAGAAGGCTCTTCACCACCATACCAGTGGTTCTTGAAGCTTCCCTTAAATGTCTCAGATATCTGCTCGACAGGATTCTCATACTCATCAGCCTGACTATTGAGCATCCTTATGCCATGGCTTATCTCATGCGCGACGCGGTTCGCAAGCGTCTGTTCAAGATTGTCTATGACATACCTTGTCTCTTTCCGGACAAGCTCAGGCATCTGTTTCCAGGCCAGGTATGCCGCGTTATAAGCAGCCACGACCTTATCAGCACGTGCTTTCAAGACATCAAAAGATCCATATGGCAGCTTATCCTCAAGCTTTCCAGTATCATAAGCCTGTTTCACACTATATAAGATCCTTGCAGCCAGTGCGGACTGCTCTGCATCAGTCAATTTGTATTTGGTCATTTTGTTCTACCTCCACAGCGAGATTTGATGTATTACCTACGATGTACACTCTAAAAGATCATAGTAAGGAAAGCATCTCAACACCTATAAAGCAGGATTGCCCCTATATAAAACTTTCTTCTATTAATTACCCTATAGTAGTCACCACCAAAAAGTATTAATACATCTTCACGGATAAAATATACAGTGCGTAAGCAAGTTTGAGAGATGTTGAATATGCCAGATAAAGAACTTATAGCCATCATACTATACGGAATAACAGCAGTCGGCTGCCTGGGATATGTAGCTAGTTTACTGGCAAGCACCACTTCAGGCGAGCATCACAAGCCAAAAGTAAGACAGGAGCTATCTCAGCTTGAGAAAGATATAGAGCATGAGCTTGACAGGATGCAGCACTTCGGCGACATGAAGAGTTCAAAGAGATACAAGACACTCAACTCGATGAGACAGAACCTGCTCGCCATGGATCACCAGAACCAGGACTTCGAGCTTGAAGAAGTGAGGTACATCTACAATGTCTGCAGCAATTATGGAGTAGGTCCTCTGAAAGGACGCGCACTACATGATGAAAAAGACGAATTAGAATTCTACTAGAATACACTTACTGTATTATCCCATACCCTATCAATCTGAACCTTGAACCTAACCTTCTGGAGATTGTCACTCGTGAACCTTTCTCAGCGCAGATCGGCAGCTTCAGCATGCACTGGAACTTTCCTTTTCCCAGCTCAGTGACTATTCCGACTGTAGCTGCTGAATTGACATTCAACATCAGCGGTTCCTTGAGCTTGATAGGTTCTACATCAGCAGTATTCTTCGCGCCGACCACTCTCTCAAGAAGATGTGTCTCCAGTGTCAGTTCATTATGCACTGGCGGCTGCTTGTCCTTGAAACCGAGGACTGCACCTGTCAGCTTGTCAGACTTCACTATTGCAGGATCAAGATTGGTCATGATACCGACTGACCCGCCAGGGACGATCTCTTTTACGCTCGCACCGCCAGTCTTAAGTCCTGTGATCTTTGTGAATATGGATTTCCATTGTGTCCTTCCGCCGAACTCGAAAGAGTAACCTGGACGGAGCTCGATCTCGTCACCCACCTTGAGCTTTCCCTGGTAGAGGGCTCCACCGAGGATACCTCCCTGTATCTTGGCCAGCTCTGACCCTGGCTTGTTTATGTCGAAGCTTCTTGCTATGAAGAACCGGGGGTCTTTCTTTGCATCCCTCTTGGGAGTGGGTATCACTTTCTCTATCGTCTGCACGAGCAGGTCTATATTGACATCATGAAGTGCTGATATAGGTATTATAGGCACATCCTTGTACTCTGTGTCCTTGAGGAATGCCTTTATCTGATCATGATTCTTCAGTGCGGCATCTTCCTTGGCAAGGTCTATCTTGTTCTGGACCACGATGACCTTCTTGATGCCTGCTATCTGCAGCGCCATGAGATGCTCTCTGGTCTGCGGCTGGGGACAGTCCTCGTTCGCTGCGATGAGAAGCAATGCGCCGTCCATGATGGTGGAACCTGCAAGCATTGTCGCCATGAGTGATTCGTGTCCTGGTGCGTCGACAAAGCTCACTTTCCTGAGAGCGACCGCCTCTCCACCACACTTGCACTTAGGTTTCACGCCGAGCTTCTTGCATTTCTTGCAATTGTAGAATATGGTATCCGCATACCCGAGACGTATGGTTATGCCTCTCTTCAATTCTTCTGAATGGGTATCAGTCCATTTGCCTGAAAGCCTTTCTGTCAATGTGGTCTTTCCATGGTCTACATGTCCGACTAGACCGATGTTGACCTCTGGCTGTATCGGGCCAGAGACCTTCTTGTCAGAGACCTTCTTCTTGACGGGCTCTTTCTTCTTTGTTGTCGTTTTAGCTTTTGGCATTTGTTAGTATAAAAAAAATTATTCTTCTTTCTTCTCTTCAGCTGGAGCTTCTTCCTTCTTCTCCTCAACTGGTGCGTCCTCTGCAGGAGCCTCTTCCTTCTTCTCCTCAGCTGGAGCTTCCTCAGCGACTTCCTTCAGCTCTTCTTCGATCTTCTTGATCTCTTCGTTGTCTTTCTTGACTTCTTCTTCGTCTTTCTTGACCTCTTCATCGAGCTTGTCGAGTTCTTCGCTTGCGCTGTCGTCAGATTTCTCTGCAGGAGCCTCTTCCTTCTTCTCTTCAGCTGGAGCTTCCTCAGCAGGTGCTTCTTCTTCCTTCTTCTCCTCTACTGGTGCTTCTTCCTTCTTCTCTTCAGCTGGAGCTTCTTCCTTAGGTGCTTCTTCTTTCTTCTCCTCTACAGGAGCTTCTGCTGCTGGAGCCTCTGTCTTCTTCTCTTCAGCCACAGGCTTTGATTCTGTCTGTTCATCCACTTTTACATCTCCTCCTTTAGCTTCCTCAGCAGGTTTCGCTTCAAAAAGCGGATCCTTGCCCTGCTTGGTAACTTTTAGATTGATCTGTGCAATCTTCGCGTGTATCGTGTTTCCTGCTACAGTCTTCTTGAGCCTCATACCTTCCATCGTACGCCAGCCTTTCTTCTTCGGGTTGGGCTTGCGCTTCTTGTTGTTGACACCGACACCAGTCACTGCAGTTATCCTTTTCCTTGCAGTGCCTGCAACATCCCATCTCATAGGGAAACCTGCAGCATCTGAGCCGCCTGTGATGACGAACTCATATCCTGCCATATCGATAGACTCACCCTTGAAAGCTTCACCTATCTTCTTGCCGATCAATGGTTTGGCAGCATCTTCCTTGAGCTCTTTCTGCAAGGACTTGCCCGACTTAGGGTCAGAAATTACTATCTTAAATTCAGCCATTTTGTATCCTCCCGAGGCCAAGGTCCCTTTAAGGACTCCTCTGATGAGTGCCTCAGCAATAATAAGATAGAAGGGATTAGGGGGTATATATAAAGGTTTGGGGGCTTAGAAGCCGTATTCCTCAATAACGTCACGAGATAGTAGTGACAAACCGAAAGCCTTAAATAACATCTCAAAACCCACTCCACTTGTGATATAATGGCTACAGATACTATTACCACAAATAAGAAAGGTATGGATTCTGCTAGGCCAACCTATCTTCTTGGTGCCGGAGCACCAGTTATGGCATAGCTTCAGCTCTTCTTTCAAAGGACTAAAGCTGCCAGCGGATACTCTACAATAAGACTGTAGTCTATCCTGTGCTCTGCACTTCTGGCTGTCCTTTCTGCTGAAGCTATACAAGAAAATCCTAGCTCGAGCTCTGCGACCTGAAGACAAAAGGGAACGCATGGCCATTGAGACACTGCGAATAAGAGATGAGACACATGAAGAATGAAGAACTACAAGAAATGGAAACGGAACATCCGGCTGTACTACATGTACAGGGTATTTTGCACCATGAATTTCATAATGCCGATATTCATGCTGTTCCTGATAGACAAAGGTCTCTCTTCATTCGAGATCTTTATCACGCAGGCAATATACACTGCTACAGAACTGATCCTGACCATCCCGTCCGGTGCGTTCGCAGACAAGGTAGGACGGAAGCGTACATTGATACTTTCCACAGTGCTTTACGCAATAGGATTCGTATCATACGGATACTCCTCCACCTTCACGCAGATATTGCTGGCAGAGATAGTCTTTGCAGTATCGAGCGCAGCGTTCCATGGTACAGGCGAGGCTTTTCTGTACGACACTCTTGCTGAAGCAAAGCAGGAGAAGAGATACAAGAAGACTTTGGGCACTGCATATGCAATACAGTCTTTCGTGATGGGTGCGTGTTCAGTGGCAGGCGGTCTGATGGCAAAGTACAGCCTTGGTCTGCCGTTCCTGATATCAGCATTGCCTGTTGCATTGTCGATGATACCTCTATTCTTCCTCGACGAACCGAAGAGGGATAAGGGAAAGGACACTGCATATTGGTGTATGATCAAGGATGCCGCAGTCTTTACTGTGAGCCACAGGAAGCTGAGGAACCTGTTGTACTTCAGTGCAGCGACTACGCTTACAGGTTTCATGGCGTTCATGCTGTACCAGCCGATGCTGACTGACATGGGGATGCCTGTCGAGTATCTTGGCGTTGCCATAATGACCTTGTCGGTTGCGCATGGTATAGGCAACAAGCTGGCGCACAGGTTTGAGAAGAGGCTTGGCCATCTTGACATGCTGGCGATATCCGCTGGCTTCAGGGCATTGCTCTACCTGTTGGTCTTCTTTGCAAGAGGACCTTACCTTTTGGTCTGGGCAATATTGGTGGACCTGACTGCAGGCATCACATCTCCGATAGTCTCGGAGTGGATGAACAGGTACTCGAAGTCAGAGAACAGGGCGACTGTCCTGTCCGTCATGTCCATGTCAGGCATGCTGAGCTTCACGATGTTCTCGCCATTGTTTGGCCTGTTCATCGATGTCTACTCAGAACAGTTGTGCTATCTGTTGTTGGCATTGATCCTGGGCATGTATGTCTTGAGGCAGTTGGCAGTTGCAGTCCTCGCCAGGAGGGCTGTCGCCACTGCCTAAATCTTTTTTTGTTTTTATTATAGAAATGACCTTTAAGAACTGGAACATTCAGGCCTTTTTTGCCAGCTTTTTCAGGTCTTCGACCAGCTGTTCAAGACACTTTTCCATCTGTTCTTCGCTTTTTGTCCCTGTACAGACTATCTTTCCATTGGAGAACAATAAGAAACTTGCATGGAACGGATGTCTTATCTTGTACACCAGACCAGGAAACTGCTCTGGTTCGTATTCAGTATTTCTAAGTTTCATTGCAAGTTCATTTAAATTAAGATCAAAGCCCAATTGGCCTGATCCGACTAAATTTTGGATTTTAAGTGCTGGTTCTATTGTTATTTTGACACCCACTTTCTTAAGAAAATCAATGATCCTACAGATAGCTTTTTTTGCGCCCGCGATATCCTTTGCACCTGTGCAGACTATTTTACCTGATGTAAACAACAAGGCCGATGTTTTTGGTTCCTTTATTCTCATGACTACGCCAGGAAACTGCTCAGGATTATACTCTACATTCAATAATGTAGATGCAATTTTCTCTAGATCTAATTTATGCTCAAAATCTGTTGTAACAACAAGATTGACTACCTTTATATTTACCATATTATCACAATTGACAGGTATTTTAACATGCAATACCCCGGAATATGATGACTGACGATAAATGTTTCGGTTTTCTTGCCCAGCCATACTCTGCTCTGATGTCATGAAAATGACCTGCTCCCCAACCTGGATGCCCAGGTACAGAAAATGACCTGCTCCCCAACCTGAAAGTTAGGGTACACAAAATCAAAGATTTTGGTACCAAAGAATCTATAAGGATTCTTTGTGTATCTCTTGGGGAGTTGGTCGACCAGAAAAGTCTGAATCTACGACCTGAATACTCAAAAATATTCGATTTTTGGCATGTTACGGCTCTTCGATCCGAAACAGGTCGTAGCACGGACTTTTCTGAGAATCATCATTCCTTATACACGCCGACAAATGGAAGGTTTCTCAGGCGATTATCATAGTCAAGACCATAGCCTATGACAAACATGTTCGGTATGCTGAAACCTATGTAATCTATAGGGACGTAAAGGTTGTGCTCAGAAGGCTTGTCCAGGAATGTCACCAACTTGACAGACTTAGGCCCCTTGTGCTTGAGAAGTCCGTTTATCATGAAGTCGATCGTGTTGCCTGTCTCGACAATGTCTTCAACAAGCAGGACATGTTTCCCTTTTACAGACCTGCTGAAATCCTTGTGTATCTTGACTTCTCCGGAAGAGCTTGTCCCCCCACCATAGGTCTCGACCTTCATGGTCTCTGTCTCCATCGGGACCCGCAAGAGCTCACCAAGATCCTTTGAAAAAGGCAGCGCTCCATTGAGAAGAGGGGTGACGACAACAGTCTCTCCAGGACTCATGATCCTCTTATAATCATCGCTGATCCAGCTCGCGAGCTGTGCCACGCACAAGTCCCGCTCTTCCTGGGACACGATCATCCCTGTGATATGAGGCTCATCTTCAGGGAGCATCATCCCCTGATATCGTTCAAATGGGACAGGCCGGAGGTCTGACTCAGTCATATCAGTCCTGTCTGAGAATAGGAATTCGCTGGCCATATCATCAGGGTATAGGGCTCATTTAAAGAGTTTTAGAGTCCCGAATAGGTCATTACAACAAAACCTTTAAAAATCAGGTATTTTTCCTATAATCTCTAATTGGGCATAGACGCTCCTGTGGTGTAGTCGCGGCAACTGGTTACGCGCGGTTGACACGCAAAGCCAAGGACCCTATCACTTTGCTCAAGGGTCCGAGCAAAAAGAAATATTTTGGGCATAGACGCTCCTGTGGTGTAGCCCGGCCAATCATCTCGCCCTCTCGAGGCATGTGCCAGAGTAAGGCGAGGACTCGGGTTCGAATTTAAAGCTCCGCTTTAAGCCTCGGCAAAACGGAGTTTTGACGAACGTCCCGACGGGAGCACTTTATTTTTCTATGATTCTTCAGAGCATCTTTCATAATACCCAAGACATTCAAACAGCTCTGAGCCCTAGAAAGTTTTATAAAACAAAGTTGCTCAAACAGGCACATATCTTATGTACCCGTCAATATGGTAAAAAAGACCAAAAGCCTCAATAACAAGAAGTTTGTGCTTGGAGCGCTGGCAGTGATAGTCATCCTGTTTGCCTTGTTCCAGTTCATCAGCTTGACAGAAAGATTTGATGTGATAGAGAGTGAACATTTCACTGAGACTCATCTCATCCCTTCTGGAGAGTATCTTTCTTACAATACTGAGTTCTGTGCCAGTAAGTTGAGTGACCTGGCTCATGAGTTCCATTTCCTTGAGAAAGATATGGCGCAACAGGAAAAGATTAAAGAGCAATTGAAGATGTTGCTCGAGATGGAAGACGAAGTGATAGAGATAGAGCAGAGAGAACTGTCTATCATCAGGGAAGAATTTGACACGTACAAGGTGCTTTGTGACCGATTTGACCAGCGACCTACAGCAGAATCATGCAACAGGTTCATCCAGGAAGCAGGATCTGAACTGGACCTGGCGCAGCAGAACACTCAAGCAGCAGTAGACGATAGATTTCTTGAGAAGCTGGAACAGAATACTCAGGACATCAGGAAAGCCAATAGGATATATGAAGGGCTGCAGGAATACTGTGAAAGCGTCATATAAAACAGGAGTTATACTCTTTCTTAATCCATTATCTTTGGATTGCGTTTTATCATCCTTGTGATTATGAACGGAAATATTGTGGTTGTGAACAGAGCCATGATTATCAGGCTCGAGTATAGCTCTACAGACAGTAGATTGCTCCTGAATGCTATCAGTGCCAATGCCATCTCTACAGCACCTCTGCTGTTCATGGCCCACCCTATCAAGTGAAGCTGTGTCCATTTGAATTTTGTCAGGGGTTTTGCAAGAAGGCTGCCTCCTAGTTTTCCGACGACTGCTATCACTATTATCAAAGACAATAGCTGAGGTTCGACTATCATCGCGTTCATGTCTAAGTGCGTGCCGACTGAGATGAAAAAGAAAGGTATCACTAGCCAGACCAGCACATTCTCTGCCTTATCGATGATTGCGTGTTTTCGGCCTAAGCTCTGTTGGGCCAGCACTCCAAGAAAGAATGCAAGGATAGCACCACCGATCAGAAGATCCTCTTTGACATGTGCTTCCTTCAGCAGATAGGTCACCAACACAAAAAGTGAAAGTCCTATGATATCATCGATTATGCCTGCTCCCATCATGGCAGCTCCGACTTTAGTCTTCAGTTTCTTGAGCTCCAGGAGAACCCTTGCTTTTGTAGCCTCTGCAGTGATGCTCATGCAGACACCGACAATGAACGCAGTGATTGTAGGAAAACCCAGCAGACGGAATACTATGAAACCCAATGTGAAAGGGACAAAAGCTCCCAATAGAGCGATCACCAGGGCATCTTTCCTCTCTTTGTAGAGTGATTTCCAGGAGCTTTCCAATCCCGCCAAGAACATCAAGAAAATCAGCGCCACATCACCCAGCATGAACAGGAACTCGATGTGCGGTTCGATAAGGATGCCTTTCAAGAATGGTATGTCCAGGACGAACCCGCATAAGAGCAGCGCGACAACATTGGATATCTTGAGTCTCTTACCTACTTTAGTGAATAAGTAAGCGATTGATAGGACCAAAACAAGAGTGAGTATGATATTCATAAGAAGACAATATACCTTTAAAAGGTATATAAATGTTTCTCGTAGGAGGGAGTTCTTTTCTTCTGGAAGAAGATCTCGCAAAAACTGTATATCAAGAGATGATCAGGTATTCAGGAGGGGATCATTCATCGTAATATGAATTATGACTACCTAAAAAAAGAAAGAGATTATAA
>JAUVBP010000077.1 GCA_030591125.1 Candidatus Woesearchaeota archaeon
GATACTCATAGATAACTATTTCACAGCCCATAAGCTTGCCATCAAGAAGGTATACGGCGAAGAGCATGCTGATTGATCCGAGATTCAGTAATGATGATGACTAAAATAGGAAAAGAAGGGGTGTTATGATGATAAAGGTGGCAATTAACGGTTCTCAAAAATTAAAGATTTTTGGAACCCTAATTGCCACACATTCATACGATAACAAATCAGCAAAAGGAGGAATTCATGATGGTAAGAGTGGCAATTAATGGTTTCGGAAGGATAGGGAGGATGGTATTCAAGGCAGGGTTTGAGGATCCTGATATTGAATTTGTCGTCGTGAATGATCTCACAGATACAAAGACACTTGCATATCTTCTCAAGCATGATTCTGTCCACAGGACATATGAGAAAGAGATATCATCGACAGAAGACAGCATAATCGTAGATGGTAAGAGTGTGAAGGTGATATCCGAAAAAGATCCTGATAAGCTGCCATGGAAAGAGTTTGACATCGATGTCGTCGTCGAAAGCACAGGAAGGTTCACGCACGAAGAGGATGCTATGAAACACATCACATCAGGAGCCAAGAAGATACTCCTCTCTGCACCTTGTAAATCCAAAGACAAGGACAGGCCTGTCAAGACGATCGTAAAGGGGGTCAACGAAGAGACGCTCACAAAAGATGACATGATAGTCAGTAATGCTTCATGTACAACTAACTGTCTTGCACCGTTGGTGAAGGTCCTGGAAGATAATTTCAGGATAGAGAGCGGTTTCATGACCACGATCCACGCATACACCTCTGACCAGCGTATCGTAGACGGTCCGCACAAGGATCTGAGACGTGCTAGGTCAGCAGCACTATCCATAATACCGACCACAACAGGTGCGGCCAAGGCTCTGGGCCTTGTCATCCCATCGCTCGCCGGAAAACTGGATGGATTTGCCGCAAGAGTCCCAGTACCAGATGGTTCATTGACAGACCTGACAGTCAAGATAAAGAAAGATACCACAAAAGAAGAGGTAAACAGGCTGTTCAAGAACGTTGCAGAGCATCACATGAAAGACACGCTGCAATACAGCGAAGAGCCTCTCGTATCGACAGATATGATCGGAAACCCACATTCTTCCATATTTGACGCTGGCTTGACAAACGTCGTCAACGGAAACCTTGTGAAGGTCGTCGCATGGTACGATAATGAATGGGGCTATTCTACAAGGATGATAGACCTGATAAAGCTCATGGCCAAGCTTGGATGAAATGGATATTCCCACGCTCCGGAACGCGTATGTAGCGAAGAAAAAAGTTCTTGTACGCACCGGATTTGACCTCCCTCTTGACGCAGACGGCAACATCACTGATGATACAAGGATAATGCGTTCTATACCTACAATAAGGTACCTGCTGGAACATGGTGCAGAACAGGTCATCATAATGACCCATACTGGCAGGCCAAAAGGGAACGAGGCAAGATTACGCACCGACAAGATAGCAAAGAGGCTTTCAGGAATTCTCGAAGAGGAAGTCACCAAGATAGATGACCTTGGAGAGAATGGAATCCCTGATCCGAAAGTCGACAGGATAGTGATGTTGGAGAACCTGAGATTCGATCCTCGGGAGAAGAGCAAGGAAGCTTCAGAGCGCGACAGTCTTGGCAAGCAGCTCGCGACACTCGCAGATCTATACATCAATGACTCATTCTCAACATGTCATAGGGACCATGCATCCATGACATCGATACCTAAGTTCATGCCTGGCTGCATAGGGCTCAGCGTGGAAGAGGAAGTAACAACAATAACTGATGCACTCAAGGAACCTGAGCGGCCGTTCGTATCGATAATAGGCGGCGTGAAAGCAGACAAGCTCAATGCAGTGGCCAACCTCCTCGAACGCGTTGACAAGATACTGATCGGAGGAGCACTAGCATTCACCTTGTTGAAGAAGTTCGGCAAGGAGGTCGGCAAGACAAGGACTGACACCGAAGGCCTTTCAGGCTTTGATGAGATCATCACAAAGATCAAAGAGAGTGACAAGGTCATCCTGCCTGTGGACGCGATGCTGGGATGTGAATTCAAGGAGGATACAGGATCAAAAGTATGCACCATTGAAGGCATGGACCCAGAGTGGATGGCGCTTGACATAGGACCTGAGACGATACGGATGTTCAGGGAAGAGATATCCCGGGCAAAGACAATCATCTGGAACGGCCCTATGGGCGTTTTCGAATTCGAGAAGTTCGCAGAGGGGACAAAAGAAGTGGCCCGGGCCATGGCTGAAACTGATGCGATCAAGATTGTAGGTGGCGGAGATTCAGGTGCTGCAGTAGAGAGATCAGGCCTTAAAGATAAGATGACATTAGTATCCTCTGGCGGAGGGGCCTCTCTCGAGCTTTTTGAGGGAAAAGAGCTCATTGCGCTCAAGGCACTCGTCAAGAACTACCCATAAACTAGACCTATGACAGGCATATATACCCCCTATCGGGTGGTGGTTCTTGACCCCACAATCCCCTAGAGGATTGTCGTGTTAAAAGAATAGCTGAGAAAAGTAGAAAGTTATAAAAGACAAGCAATATTAGGACACTACAAGAAAAATGGCGAGCAAGAAGACCAAAAAAGAGTATGATGTCATAACGGTAGGTTCTGCCACAATAGACTGCTTCATCAACCTTCCTACTGATTTCAAGAACATAAAGCATGGGGCGAAACTTCTGATAAAGGACATCCAGCTTCTTACAGGTGGAGGAGGGACAAATGTCGGTGTCGGGCTCGCGAGGTTAGGCCTGAAAGCAGGTTTCATAGGAGAAGTGGGTGAGGATCATTCTGCACATCTGATCAAGAAGGATCTTGAACATGAGGGTGTAGACTTCATCGTGAAACAGCACTCACGGCATCTTACTGCATATTCAGTCATACTTGAGTCGAAAGGTCAGGACAGGTCAATACTTGTCTACAAAGGGGCGAGCAGCTACCTTCATCCTGATGAGATCGACAAGGCCAACCTGAAGACACAATGGTTATATTTCGGGTCAGCCATGGGTGCATCGATGAAGACGATGGAATACCTTGCGAACCATGCACGCAAGAAAAAGATTAACGTGTACTTCAACCCCAGCAGCTACATGGTCAAGCAAGGGCGCAAGGTGCTCAGGAAGATACTGGTCGCGACAAAGATCCTCGCCATGAACAAGGAAGAGGCCCAGATGCTGCTCAAGAGCGGATCAAGTTCTGTGAAGTCATTGCTCACTGGATTATGGGCTCTGGGTCCAGACATCTGCATAATAACAGATGGGAAAAGGGGTGTTGATGTCTATGACGGTACAGACTTCTATTCCCTCAAGGCACACACGGTTAAAGCGATAGACACTACAGGCGCAGGTGATGCATTCGGCACAGGTTTCCTTGCAGGGCTCCTCATGAAGAAAAAGATGGATAAGAAGAAGCGGATAGGTTTTGCAATGAAGCTCGGGATAGTGAATTCAGAATCAGTCATAAGGTTTGTCGGGACAAAGAAAGGCCTGCTATCTAAGAGGCAGGCGCTGGCAGACATGAAAAAGATATACGGGTCGTGCTGACATGCTGGTATCAAACAAGACAATCCAGAAGAAAGCGGAACAGAGAAGATACGGAGTGGGAGCTTTCAATGTATATGACATGGAGTCAGTGCAATCAGTCGTCAGGGCTGCTGAACTTGAGAGGTCTCCTGCAATCATCGCAACAAGCGAGGGAGCGATAAGTTACGCAGGCCACGAGTTCCTTGCAGAGCTCATCGAACTGGCGACGAGAAAGAAGAAAGTGCAGTTCACCATGCACCTTGACCACGGACAGGACATGGACATCATCAGGAAGTGCCTTAAGTTAGGTTACACATCAGTCATGATTGATGCATCGAAGTATGATTTCAAGAAGAACATCAGGATAACAAGACAAGTGGTTCAACTCGCCCATAAAAAAGGAGTCTCAGTAGAGGCAGAGCTTGGCACCATAGGAGGTGTTGAAGATTCAGTGTCTGCGAGAAAGATACTGCTCACCGAACCTGAGGATGCAAAAGAGTTTGTCGCGCACACAGGATGTGATACTCTTGCGGTCGCGATAGGGACGAGCCACGGAGCCTACAAGTTCGCAGGAAGTTCCAGACTGGACATAATGCGGTTGAGACAGATAAAGAAGACTGTAAAGGTGCCACTTGTCCTGCACGGAGCGTCAGGAATACCTGACTGGATCGTCAAAAAAGCCAAGCTTTTCGGAGCAGTGCTCGGAAAGCCTCACGGGGTATCTGATAAGGACATAAGAGCCGCCATCTCAGGAGGCATCAGCAAGATCAACATAGACTCTGACCTTCGTCTTACATTTGATGCCACGATAAGGGAAGTGCTGAAGAAGAGACCTGAAATCTTTGATCCAAGAAAGATACTGGGACCCGCAAGGGACGCGATGACCGACATGGTACGGTACAAGATGAGACTGTTCGGGTCATCAGGGAAAACGAGATAGACAGATAAGAGATATAACATATAATCATAATACATAACTAGATGAACAGGATAAGATAAAGAAGGGAAAAATGCCTATAGTCGTCGTGAACTTCAAGACATACGCTCAAGCAACCGGGCAGCGTGCAGTAGACCTTGCAAAGATATGTGAAAAGGTCTCCAAAGACACAGGAGTAACTGTCATCGTAGCAGTGCAGAATCTTGACCTGTTCCACGTATCAAAAGAAGTATCCATACCAGTATATGCAGAACACATAGATCCTGTCAAGTACGGCGCCAACACAGGGAAAGACCTGCCAGAGGCCGTCGTTGAGAACGGAGCGACAGGTGTGCTGATAAATCACTCAGAGGATCCTGAAGAATTGAAGGATATAGAGATTGGCATAAGACGTGCAAAAGATGTTGGCCTTCAGACCATTGTCTGCGCACCTACAGCAGCCACAAGTGAAGCTATAGCTGCTCTTGGAGCAGATTTTGTCGCTGTAGAGCCGCCCGAACTCATCGGCGGGGACATCTCAGTATCAAAAGCACAGCCCGGACTGATCACAGACACTGTTGAGCTGGTCCACAAGATCGATGATAAGCTACCAGTACTCTGCGGAGCAGGAGTGAAGGATCACAAAGATGTAAGGATTGCCATGAAACTCGGCTGTGAAGGTATACTCGTAGCATCAGGAGTCACGAAAGCGGATGACCCTGAAGCCGCCCTGCGGGATCTGATAAAGGGGATGGAATCATAAAAATCCGTCACGAGTGTCACACCCAAACCTAAAAACAAGGCATGACATAACAATCAATTTGACAGACGGATTTTTAGGACCCTCAAAATCACTTTATGATTTTGGGGCGCTAAAACGCAAAGCGTTTTGAGCGTGCCAAAAATTTCTGGTGAAATTTTTGTGCATGAATAAAAAAAATATGGAATGGATAAGATAGGTGCAAAAGATGCTTCATCTCGACATATCAAAGCTGAATATAAAAGATAAGGATTATGCTTCTCTTAAATCTAGACTCAACAAGATTCGCAGCACAGAGCTGCCTGCTTTTGAAGGTCATATAGAGGATTTCCCTCCCCTGAAGAGGATACTTAAAAGATATCGGAAATATGATAACCTTGTAGTGATAGGTAACGGAGGTTCAAACACCTCTTTCAAGGCATTCCATAAGGCACTTGTATCTCTGGACCACCCAAAAAGAGTGTTCATCCTGACCACAATGGAACCCGACATGATCAACGACCTGAAGAAGGTCCTGCCACGGAGGAAGACACTCGTGATGCCTATAAGCAAATCAGGCAACACAGTAGGGATGATGGAAGCCATGTTTGCATTTGAAGGTTACAAGATTCTGCCAGTCACCACACCTGACAGTGGCGCACTTTACACGATAGTGAAGAAGATGGGATGGGAGTTCATCCCTCATGGACCTGTCGGGGGAAGGTTCTCAGGACTGACCGCTTCAGGTCTGGCTCCTGCAGAGTTTTTCGGCATCGATATCGAGGAATTGGACAACGGAGCAAGGGGTATGTACAAGAC
>JAUVBP010000191.1 GCA_030591125.1 Candidatus Woesearchaeota archaeon
GTCTCTTATCTGTCCTGCCTGTTCCACTCCGCGCAGGAAAGCGCTACCTTTAGGGTCATCATCTTCCTCTTCTTCATCCAAAGAGACAGTTTTTCCTGAACCGCTGTCAAAGAACTCATCGTCTTCAAACTGTTCCATAGTCATCACCTTTTTTAAGACTCTTTTTATGGTCAAAAGTTGGAGTGTAATACCTCGGTTTTCGGGATGATTCGTTGCCAACTTTTAACACCAAAAACTCCGATGGTTAGATATGTTCCAATGACCCAGAACATACTCCACCCTTTAAAGTGGAGTTTTTGATTGGTTTAATGGAGGTTTTTCTGCTGGGGTATAAAAAAGTTTCGAACAATTCTATATATAAATTATATAATTTTCGGGAGTCACTACCCATTCGTAAACTGTTCGGTGGTAAACTCAGAATTCTTTCAGGAATTTTACTAATTCTTTCGCTTTCTCGATCTCAAGGAACTCTTTCTTCTTCATGCTCGGAAGGTCTTTAGGTCTTTTCTTCTTATATATCATGAGGTTGTCTGCGTCGAGCAGTTCAGACACTTTCCTGGCATGAGGGTTGACTTTATCGCCGACTCCTGTAAGTATGAGCCTGTCTTTCTTCCTTGCTATGATGTCGAATGGTGCTCTCTTTGTCTCATCTGCCTTGAAGCCAAGTGTGAAGTACTTTTTAGATATGTCAGAAATATGCCTTCGGTCTACATGACCGGTGGTTCTTGACATGTCTCCCCTACGATGAGGGTAGAGCAGTGTATGTCTCTGTTTTGAGAATATGTCTATCCTCCTGAACACGCCCTTGCCTAACTGGTCTGTCATCCTGACTGCTTTCTGTATGGTGATCTCTGAGTTTCCGGATTCATATTTCTGTATCATGTTGCGGGATACACCTATCCTGGAAGCGAGGTCGTTCAGGGAATAACCCAGTTCCTCCCTTTTCTTCCTGAGCATCTCTCCGCTGAGCTGCACTGTTGCTCCTGCCTTGCTGCTCTTGATGTAAGGCATCCTGTTCATCAGGCCGTTGACGAAAGTGTCCATGTTCATCGTGTATATCCTGTATTTGCTATAGACAACATTCCTTTCCAGAGGGAAGCCTGCCTTCTCTGCGATTATTAGCGGTACGCCTGAGAGATATTCTGCTACCTTGAGCATCTCATCCATGACCTCTTTCTTCAGGGACTTCGCATCCTCAACTGCCTTTATCAGGATTATCTTGCTGCCCTGTCTCGCAAGGAGGTCGAAGCAGCTGCGTGCAAGGCTCTTCACAGTATACCCTTGCTTGATAAGAATGAGGCATGTGTTGTCTATTATATCACGCTGTTTCATGATATAGTATCAAGAACCTGATTATTTAAATGTTGAGAAATGTTGCATTCATTTCTTCTGCTTCTTACTGAACTGTGCCAATGCGCGCATTACGCTCTTTGCAGCAGCGTCTTTACGTATATTTGCAATATCTTTTGGATCAGCGATGACAGGGTCTTTAGGTACGCTCACACTCTCTTCATATGTTTCATCTATAGGTCTTTCTTCCTGTTCATGTACCTCTTCGGCAGGCTCAGGATTGAGGAAGTCTTCTTTGGACCTGATCACTGTCCCGACATGTGCTCCATACGCAAAAGGATCGCGGTTTATGTTCCTGAGAAGGTCGATAGCAAGACCTTGCTCTTCAAGATATAATATCCCGTGCATCCGATATGATTTTATCTTATCTACTATCTCGAGCTTGGATTCAAGATCTCTCCCTTGTTTTGGTGAAGGAAGCTCTTTCGGCTTCTTTTCTTGTCCTGCTCCAGTATGCTCTTCAAGATCTGACTTTGTGAACAATGTATTTTCAGCCTCCTCCCGCTCTTCATTGCCATCTGTCCTTGGAGAGCATACGACATAGATGGGTCCGGGTCTCATCCTCATGCATGCCCTGTATAATTCAAAGCCTGCCTGCTGGTCGAGGAGTATCTCGTGCAGGTTATGTCTTCTGTCTTCGATGATCCTGTAGAAGAGGAAAGCTTGGATAGGCACATTATGCTTCAGCAGCTTGTCGGTCATGTTGAATGCCTGAGAATAATTGAGTGCGAGCTTGACCTGCACTCCACAGGCTCTCTCATAGTCCAGTATTGCCTGGGCATCTTCAGGGACTCCTTGCAGCATCTTCTCATGCTCTGCCAGCGATCCGAATGTTGCGGTGGGTGCTTTTTCTACTGACTTATCAAGGAGTCCACCGTATGTCTCATCAGTACAGATTGAAGACTTCAGGATATAGTCCCGATAGGTGAACCCGCTTACGATGATCACTTGTGGTTTATGTTTGGCTATCATTTCATCTCTTATTCTCTTCAGGCCCGAACATCACGCCTCTGCTCTGCAGGCACTTGTCTTTATTTGACAGGATGCCTTTCACGATGCGGGAGACATAGGGCAGGTCCCTTGCCCTGGCGATCATCACTCCTGGAAGGTTGAGTTCTCTTATTGAGTATATCATGTGCGTATCATCTGATAGTTGTCTGAGTGCCTTCTCTGGGAGCTCTTTTCTCCGCATGGAAGCATGTTGGATCGCATCATCCAGTGTCTGGTAGCAGATGAGGATGACCGGATTCTGCTCCTCAGAGTTGGTGTGCTCTTCTTGTCTTATGTTTGGAAATATGCCTTCTGTGATGAGGTCATGCAGGCTCGTCTCATTTCCTGCATCATCGATTTCGCGGAGCTGGTATAGCATCATGACATCGATAGGCATCTTGTTCCTGGGCATGTTCGTGAATAGTTCCAGTGTCTGTGTATAATTCAATGCTATCTTCAGGTCGGAGTTAGTGTCCTTGCAGAGCTTTTGTAACGCACTTTTGGCAGCTTGAGGTGATATGATCCTGAAATCATTCTCTTTAGGGATATCCTGCTTCTTTTCATATGATTCTCTTGATATCAGTCCCTTGTAGAGCCAGTCATGCCCAAGCTCACGCTTCACTACTGCATCCATGTGAGGCCTTGCACTGCCGAATACTAAGTGGTTTTTGTATACATCCATGCTTCCCCCTGACAAAAGAGAGGTAA
>JAUVBP010000111.1 GCA_030591125.1 Candidatus Woesearchaeota archaeon
CTATTACCATGATTTTGCATTCTATAACATAGGCCTGGCATATGAAGAGCTAGGGGCTACAAACCTTGCGCTCCAATTCTACAAAGCATCACAGGGGCACGGAAGGAACCTAGGCGAGGCTGTAAACAAGATAGAATCATTGGAGCAAGACATCCAAGACAATGCCGTGAAAAAGCCTGTCTCAATAAAAGATAACGGCATCGACACTACAGTGACCCTCCTTTCAATAATCACCTCAAGCAGGCTCGAACAGCCCTATGCAATAATAAGCTCCGACATAGGCGACAAGAAATACTATGACGGAAGCATGCTGTCATGGAGCAGCTCCGAATCGCTGAAGCTAGAGAATATCGAAGGTGTAAACTACAAATATGGATGGAAAATCATCAGCATAAGCAATGACAGGGTCACAGTGGAAAAGACCTATGTAGGCAATTCACCACCTAGAGTCAGGATAAGAAAAGAAACACTTTCCCTGGGAAAGAGCAAAACCATCGACGGCGAGATATTCAAGTTCAAGCAAGGAGAATTGCACAAGCAAGCCCTTGTGACTGTGCTGCCAGGTACAGGCAAGACATTGTACAGCTACTCAAACTTCTCCATACATATTCCTATAGAGAAAAGAGCAATCCTTCTCAACTCTGATAAGATAGGCGACAAGATAAACGAGACCCAGGCCAAGATAGAGAAGCTCACAAATATAATAGACAAGCTGGAGAAGCTCATAAAGAACTGGAAAGCATTGTGCCTTGTCACATTTGCATGGCTCACTATGAAGAACTCATTCCTGACAGGGATGTCAAAGACACAGGCAAGGCAGAATGTGATGAGAGGAGACAGCGGCTGGTACACCTACTGCGAGCAGAACAGCGGTCCTGGAAATCTGCACAAGAACTTTGACAAATGCATGGCATCCAATTCTGCAAAGATAACACAGAGCGTGCGCGATTCACAAAATACTATTGAACAGATAAACCGTGAATTCAAAGATGGGAGATACCAAGACACAGGATGGTACACTGATCTTGTATCAGAATACAAGGCCCATGACAAATATGGCGAATTTGTATCTGACAAGCTCTTCACGCCAGACGAGCTGAGGGACTACAGGTACTGGCAGATGATGAGCGAATCCAGCAGCTATGGCTATGAAGGAAACCAGATAGCAGACCAGCCTGAAGGCGTATCAGAATATGACATGAAGAGCAGGATAGACAGCGAACTTGAGAATTTCAACACCCAAAGAAAAAATGTGCTTGAGGCATACAACAATGCTGTAGACTCCCTAGAGAAACCAGGCTATGAAACCTTTAGTACCATAGACCGGAGCCAACAGAAGCGGGTCTTCAATGATCTCTATGACCAGAGCATGAGGGAAGTCCTCGAAAAGACCGAGAGGCTTTCAGGCCAGTTCCCACTGCTTGAAAAATACGTAACTGTAGTGACCAGCATGAACAAGGAAAGCAACAGGCTATATGCTAACACCCTGCAGGGAAGAGTCAGCTTGACTGATGAAGCCACAATCCAGGACTACATCAATTTTCTGGGAAGTACATCTATACCTTCAGGAATTGACCAGTCTGCTGTCGATGCAGAGCTGAAGATGCTGAATAAGATAGAAAACAAGAACCGCCTCATCTCGACAAACTACGGAAACATATACAAAGGAGAGGATGAAAAACTTTATGTTGCCATAACAACAGCCTTTGCCACTGAACAGGTAAGGGAGACATACTCAGAAAATGCCCAGATCGAATTCTATTCTGACGGAAATCCTTACTGTATACCTACATCAAAGGGGAATTTCATAAAAGTTCTTGACTTCCATAAGGATGGAAGCGCCAACGTTGTACAGCTATGGAATGTAGGTTCTGACGGAATGCTCTGCACAAATGACGATGTCCTGATAAAGCATGATAGCGTGCTCGAGAGGGATCCATACGAACTGCAGAGGTATCTCACAACAATAAACAGGATCAGCCCTCAGAACGAAGGCACAAACGGCCAAGTCTTGACCATCAACGGCAACCCATTTGAAGTCAGCCACGGTGCCTCAGAGACCGACCAGATAAGCAAGCCAAGATGTTATGATGTAATGGATGTCAATGACTGCAGGAGGCTATTCGGCATCTGCGACCCTGTCATGTGCCCACCTTCAAGATTCAACCTGGGAGGAAGATGGAATGTGGATAATGTCGTAGCAACAGGAGTTATAGGAAGCCTTGTTCTAGGACTTCCTAATTTTGATCCAGCCTATGAGCCCATCCCAATCTGCCTAACAGGAGTAATGGCCGGGCTGCAGAACATCAGGAGCATCCTCCAGGGATATGTTGAATGCCTCAAGACAGCCAAGGTGCAGGGCAAGTCAGTAGGCATATGCGATGCAATAAGATCTGTGTTCACATGCGAAATGATCTGGAAAGAGATCGGTGCAATCCTCGAGGCCAAAGGAGGCATAATGAAGCTCATATCAGAGAAGCTTTACGGCCAGAGCGAAGGTGGAGGAGAATACCTTACATTCAAGAAGAGCATTGAAAACATAGGAAATTCTGTCAAGTTCTTCACTCAAGACTATGCAAACACTGCCTTTGCAGCATTCAATGCAAGAAGCATGGATGAAATAGGTGCAGAAGTCTGCAAAAGATATGTCCATGGCAAGTTCCCTGAGATGGGAGATATGTTCGAGCAGATGTCACAGCCTGAAAGCCCCCCTCAGTTTACTGCGTTCCTGAGAGAATTCACATATTCAGAGACCCAGGGCCTGAGCAGATACCAGACATCCTACCATATATATTCTGGCGAGGACAGGGAGATACAATATTCAGTATACCTCCAGGACATTGTCGGAAAGAATTTCTATACTACAGAAAGGTGCAACGGAAAGACAGGGACAATCTCAAAAGGAGGCATAGCATCTTTCAGCGTTGACTGCATAGCTGATTCAGGCATGGAACAGGTATGTATCTCCATCAACGGAAGGGAGCATTGCGGCTTTGGAAAGGTAAGCTCAGCCTTCAGCCTAAATTACATGAATGATCTTGTTGTCCAGGATGAAACCAACAGGCAGATCAGCTCAGAAGATGAATGCTTACCATCATTGCCAAGAAGCAGCCCTGCACTGGGAAGCATCCCTCTACCAGGAAGCTTCGGAATGGCAAACACAGGCATAATAAGGGTATGCTCAATACAAAATCCTGGAGAAGGAACAAACCCTTCAGACTGGAAGCCTGTAGGCAGCTGCGGCAAAGATGCCCAGGAAAGGAACCTAGGGTACTGCTGGATCGACCTCAGGACAGTGAGCCTGAATGATGCAGCGAAGATGGACTCAGTGATGGACGACCTCAACAGGAGAGGGTATAATTTTACAAAGGCTCAAGAACTAGGCATAGAGCTTCTGACTGATGACGAGAGCAAGGCAGAACTGGAGAGGGTAATGGGAGAATTCAGCGGTGCAGGAAAAGAGAACTGCGCGAACTGGATAAACAAGGTCATCTCACTGAATCATCTTTCAATAAGAACAGCAAGCCCAGAGATAAGCGCTGAAGCAACACTCCATGCAGGCAAGACACTTGTCGAGATAGGGAAAGAAGCAAAGATATGTGGAGCAGTAACTGAAGACAAGCTTGATAAGCCGCAAGAAGATGACATCCTCAGAGATGGAAAACCATTGCCTCCAATTGATTGGGCACCTACAAACAGTGACAGTCCTATAGCAGAGCTTCCTAACGGCGAAAAGCTGTACATAAAGTATGGCACCCGCTTCCTGAAAGAAGATGATACAATCACTGTTGCCAAAGGCCAGACAGCGAGGGTAATATCTTATGCAAAGAGGAACGAAAAGATATACACTGATTGGTTCAACGGAGGAAAAAGCAACAATATCTACGAAGTAATAACAGAATCAGTATTATTTGGAGATGAGAAAAATGCAGAGTTTGCCAAGGAAGTGAGGGCATACAAAACAAAAACTGCAGGAGAAGCAACACTATGCACTTATAATTATGTCAATAATGATAAAAGGCCCAGCGAATGCAAGATCGAAGGAATTAATTTCCCCCGTTGTGCAGATATATTAAAAGGATGCTTCAAGCTGAAGGTAGAAGAGACAGCTCCTGAACTTGCTGAAGATGATGTAAACCTCTGGGAAGGCCCTACTGCAAACACACCATCAGATCCATTGAGCTCAGATTGCAAGATCATACCTGTAGGACAACCAATGCCTGTAAAAGTTTCATCACCATGTATTTCTGCAGAGCTCATGAAGCAAATAATGGAAGATGCTGGATCACCTTATGCCAGTATAGCCCAATCATTCTATGACTACGGAAATCAATACGGGATAGACCCTGCTATTGCTCTTGCTTTCTTCAGGAAGGAGTCCCATTTCGGAAAGGACATCCGATGCAACATCCCTGAAGTCTCAAAGAACCCTGGCAACATAAGATACACTCCTTCAAGATGCACAGAGACATTCTTTAACGATAACGCTCCCTGCCCTGACTCAAACAGGGAAGCCATGAGGACAGGAGCGTCAAGACCGTATTGCAAATATAATACCTGGGCAGAAGGCATCGATGCATGGTACAAGACCATAC
>JAUVBP010000083.1 GCA_030591125.1 Candidatus Woesearchaeota archaeon
GATGAAAAAAGAAGATCCTTTGGGTTTAAGAAAAATAAAAAATCCTGCTGAAAGGGCAAAAAAGATTGCTGGTGAACAAATAAGACAACTTTCTGAGTCTTATAGAACAAAAGATTGAATCGTCCTTAACTTCTCTTCCTCATAATCACTCTATACATATCAGTAAACTGCCTCTCAAACATCATATTTATCATATTTCTAGAATCAGTGCACTACATCTCAGTCAATTATCCCTATTGCTTTCAGGTATTTCTCCTTCTCTTCTTTCCGCTCTGGGGTCATCTCGAACTCTTCTGAATCACAGCCGTTAAGTACGTAACAGATTGCGTCCTTCAACTCCCAAGGGTCTTCCGCACCATGCCTCACGACATCTGATGCCCTGGCCTTCATGAATGGGCAGAATATGAAATCAAGGCCTATGCGAGAAGAGACCTCTGACATCAGGGTTTTCACCAGGTCCTTGTGCTCAGAAGGATCAGCATCCTGAGGAAGATATCCTTTCTGTTTCCTGTACTCAAACTGCCTCTGATACCCTTCCATGAACTCATCAAGATCCCTTGCACCACCCTGAAATACGTACTGCACCATCAGGCTGATGCCTGGAGAATAATCCTGATAGACCTGTTCAGCCCTCTCCCTGTACTCATCCTTCCAGAAGAAACTGGTCGGAGAGAAGCCGAGCTCATCAAGCATCTGCTCAAGATTGATATCTGTATCCAGCACGATAAAACCAGGACCTTCATATTTTATCTTGGGATCATTCTTCATATATCTGTCAAATCATCAGGCATTATTAAAACTAATTACCTGATTATTTTAGTTTAATGCAAATATTGCATGTCCTTTTACTCAAGAAACAACCCTGCTCGCATGCAACTGGTCTTGCTCGGTTGGCACGCGCAACCT
This sequence comes from Candidatus Woesearchaeota archaeon, assembly GCA_030591125.1. GTDB lineage: Archaea > Nanobdellota > Nanobdellia > Woesearchaeales > UBA11576 > JABMQF01. Next base: position 907 of record JAUVBP010000083.1, read on the forward strand.
AGTCCCACGCTCGCTCTGCTCGGTGGGACGCTGTACTTCAAGAAACAACCTTACTCACATGCTCTTCTTTATTTACCCTGATCACAGTATCTACAAATGATTCTATCTTGGACTCGTGAGACACTATTATGGTCTGTTTTACATCCAGTTGTTCAAGAACGTCACGTACGCGGTCAAGCTGTTCAGAAGAGAAACCATCAGTCGGTTCATCGAGCATTATTATATCCCTGGTCTTGATGTCTGTTATCAGGTTATTGATCACCTTGTTGAGCGCCAGCCTATAAGCAAGCGCGACCGATGTCTTCTCCCCGCCGCTCAAGTGAGAGATGTCAGTCTCGTAACCGTTCTGCGTGATTATCGGTGAGAAAGTATCATCTATCCGTACAGATATATTCTCGTCTTCTATCAATAGGTTGAACCATGATGAGAAAAGTTCGCTGAACTGGATGTGCACGCGGGCCATCATCTGTTTCTCCATCGTGGTCATCATGTTGATGAACAGTTTCTCAAGCCACTCCTGCACAGAGCCGAGCTTCTCGTATCTTCTCTTTGCCGACCCCTTGGCTTCAATGTCTTTCTTGAGGAGGAGTGCATGCTTCTCAAGACCTTCAATAACCTTGTTGAACTCACTTATACGTATCTCGACCTTCTTCTCATCATCAGCTATCCTGTCAAGCTCTTCCCTCTTCTTCATGTAGATCTCTTCTGAAGCAGAGATCCCTGATATCTCATCGTTGAAGGACATCTTCTCTGTATTGATGCGCTTGACCTCTTCTTTGAGCAGTGACTGGTCTGCCTGGAGATCCTCTTTTCTCTTGTCCTTCTCTGACAGGAGAGAAAGATTGTGCTGTTTCTCTTTGAGCGCGAGATTATGGCAGTTCACCTCTTTGAGCAGCGCTTTATTCTGCTCAATCTCTGTGCGCAGCTTCTCGATGATCCTGTCATCAAGCTTCTCAAGCGCAGTGATCAGTCCTTCTCTTTCACCATCAAGCTGGATGCGGAGCTTTTTCAGCCTATCGACATATTCTTTCACAGAGTCAAGACCTACCAGCTCTGCTTTCAGTGTCGCAAGCTTCCGCTCTTTCTCCTGCATAAGTCCCAGGTTCTTATTATGCTCTGCAAGCATGCTGTCAAGATCTTCCTTCTGCTTGAGCAGTTTTCCATGCTCCTCAGCTATCTTTGTCATCTTCATATCTGCTTGAGTGATTATGCTCTGCTTGTGCTGATCCGTGACATCCTGCATACAGGTGGGGCAGGTCTGTAAAGATGTGACTTTCTGCTTGAGTTCATCTGAGCTTTTCCTGCTCGCCTCAAGATGTGCGACGCCGCGTTCAGTCCCTTTGAGCTGCATGTTCAGCTCATTAAGATTCCCTTCAATGGCTCGCTTATCTTTCAGGTCCTCAAGGAGCGCTTGGTATAGCTTCTCTTTCTCTGTTATGAGTGATGTCTTCCCTGTTGCTGATCCCAAGTCCTGCTGGATCGCATCTGCCCTCTTCTGTAGCTGGTTCTTGCGCTCTGTAAGCTCGGTCTTCCTGGATGACAGCTGTAGCAGCTCTTTCTCTTTTACAGAGATCCCCTTCTCTATGATATCAATAGGAGGGTATACCTTGTCTTCTACTGCTTTACTGGCCAGCTTCTCCTGGAGCTGGACGACCTGCTCCGATACAAGTTCGATCTCTGAGCTGTTCCTGCTCCTGTTCTTGATTATCTCACCTAATCTTGCATCACGTACATCAAGCCATCCTTTCAGCTCGTTGAGCCTTTTCACCTTGCTCTCTTCTGATATGAGCTCCTGCCTGCCGATCCTTCTCTTTGCCTGGATATCTTCCAGTATCGGAAAAAGACCTGACCGGGAAGCCTTTGAACCGGTCACTTCATCCTCTTTCTTCACAAGCTCGGACCTCTTGTCATCTATCCCCTGCATCATGCCTGACAGTTCACGCCTCTTCTCTTTCAGGTCTCTCACGTAAAGCGTAGCGTTCTCTGCGATGCGTTTGTAACGCTCTATGCCGAAGACCTTCCTCAATGTATCCACGCGATGCTCATCATCCTCAGATATTATATTCTTCATCTGTTCCTGTGGGGTGTAGACTGTGTATCTATATACAAGCGACTTGGATTTTGTGAGAAGCCCTTTAGGATATCCGAGCAGATCAAGCACTCTTGCCTTCAATTCTGTGGCAGTCCCTTCGATCCTTGCCCCATTGACAGATACAAATCCTGCATCCTGTGCCACGGATCCCCGTTGGCGCTTGAGATTCCTCTTTATCTTCACGTCTTTTCCATCAAGCCTGAAAGCGAGCTCAACACTCCCTTCCTGCTCCCCTTTCCTCAAGAGCGCATCACCTGTGATGGAATCCCTCCTGGCACCGAACAGGGCGAACTCAACTGCCTGTAATATCGAGGACTTGCCACTACCTATGTCCCCTGCAAGAAGTATGGACCCTTTAGGGAACTCTATGTGCTGGTCACGGTAACTTCTTATATTTTTCAGGGCTATTGAATCAAGAATCATGAGTGTAAAAAAGTAAGCCGTGTATAAATAAATTGTCAATCTAAATATTGTTTGTGCGGCCTGAGGAACTCTTTACTATACGCTTGAGACGAAATCATCCGTTTTGGCATAGTCTCCAAAAAGTGACGATGATTTTACGTTTTTTACTACCACAAAATTTATATACGAACTACCTATTCGTCAATGATAAAAATGTCGGACTTTTCCATCTTGCCAATGATTGAGGTCAAGCTTGCTTGTTTTCGTCTTTGTATTGCTGGAAAAGTCTGAGCATGCTCAAGAATCGCGCGATGTTCGATGGGGGTTGTGTTATAATATGTATCCCGTCGGTGATGAGCGATTCTTGACAAATCATGATAGACTAATACTGAGGTGGTATGATGAGTAGGAAGTATATATCTTTATTTGCAGTTCTTGGAATCATGGTGATGCTGCTATCAATTCTTGGGTGCCAGGGATACCAAGCGCCAGAATACAAGTCACCAGCAGACGACGAAGGACTTGAAGAGGTCGAGATCGATGTAAGTGATCTTGATGAGGACGACTTCTGGGAAGAAGATGAAGTGGCAGAAGATGACTTCTGGGCAGATGAGGAGGATGATTTCCTTGTCAAAGAGGTCGCTGAAGATGACGGAAAGGAATCTCTTGAAGGCGTAACAGGTAATGTTGTCGCAGTCGAAAAGTACAAGCCGATAGCGGTGGAAGAGACTGAAGCTGAAGAGTCTGATGACACGTTCAAGAAGTCACCATACAGGTCAATCGTCACAGAGGATCTCCCTACACTGACAGTGACAGAGGGTGAGCTGGTCAAGCTGACAGTCAAGGCAACTGATGCCGATGGCGACAAGCTGGATTACAAGTTCACAGACCCTCTTGATAATGATGGTGAGTGGCAGACAAGGACCGGTGACGCAGGAGTATATTATCCTGAGATAACAGTCTCAGACGGAAAAGAGACTGTGGTCAAGAGGATCAAGATTGTCGTCGAGCCAAAGAACAACCAGCCAGTGCTTGAGTTCATACCTAATGTTGAGGTAGATGAAGGCGATACAGTGACTATCGTTCCACGTGCCACAGATGCTGACCGCGACAAGCTGTCTTATTCATTCTCAGGATGGATGTCCAGCGGCGAAAAGACTGCGAGATACACTGATTCAGGTGTGCACAAGGTCGTGGTGTCAGTCACAGACGGTATCTCAACAGTCTCACAGGAAGTGACTGTCAAGGTCAACGATGTGAACAGGGCTCCTGAAGTCGAGATTGAGTTCTAAATCTTTTACCTTTTTTTTTTATTTCTTGATCATTATCAATATCATCCCGAGGATGTTCTTTCCTTATCAGACCTGTCCTGCTTATAAATGCGGGTTTAAGTGTATAAAAACGAAGAGATATTTTTATAAACACCAAACGCACTTAGGATTGGTGTAGGAAACCCATATACTGGATAGAGAGGTAGGCAAAATGGAGGAAGAGAACGAGAATTCTTATGCTCAGAAAGTTGTCGATGATATGGTCGAGAGCAGCAGAGAGACCCTGAACGAGGCACCGACCAAGAACTTCGGAAAGCTTGTCCCGGCACTCATAGAGAAAGGGATAGAGTCTGTGAACCTGTCGATGTTCGACGATGAGGCGCGGGCACAGCTCCTGAATGAGGTGGGTGATGAGTGCATAAGGAAAGGGAAGATCGCTCAGGCAGTGAAAGCATTCATGTTCGTAGGGAACAAGGAAAGGCTGGCAAAGATCGGTGAGAACTATGAGAACATAGGGCTCTTCTCCGATGCTGTCGACATGTACGTCCTTGCAGAAGATGACGCAAAGCTGGCGAGAGTGGGCGATACCTGCCTTAAAGAGAGCAAGTTCCCTGATGCGATAAAGGCATTCAAGAAGCTGAACGACCGGCAGAAGCTCCTGACTGTGGGTGATGAGTGCATGAAGAGGGAGAAATGGGACTCAGCGCTCGAGATATACTCATTCCTTGACAGCAAAGAGAAGCTTGTCGAGCTCGGTGACAAGTGCTTCAAGCACCCTTTCTTCAACTATGCTGCAAAGGCATACCAGCTGGCAGGCGACCCTGAAAAGCTGACAAAACTCGGTGATGAGTGCATAAAGCAAGGCCTTGTCAAGACAGCCTATGACATCTATCAGGCTGCAGGCAATACTACCATGGCCACGTTCATCAAAGAGAACTTCATGAAAGAGAAGTAAATATTTTTTATCAATATTTTATTTCTCTATTTTTTTTCTCA
>JAUVBP010000079.1 GCA_030591125.1 Candidatus Woesearchaeota archaeon
CAATCGATAGATAGTGCAGCTCGTGCCCAGGACAGAGACAGTCTTTGCAGGTGAGAGTGTCAATGGACGGAAGATGTTGTCAACGATGACAAGTGTCCCTTTGAACTCTTCCACCAGTTTCTTCTCGAGCTTGTGGAAATAGTTGTCAGGGTTCATGAATATGAAATCATATGCTGACAGATCCTCTTTGAGATAGTCTTTGTTCTTCAATGTGCAACTCAGGCCTAACTTTGATGTCAACTGCTGTGCATCCTTGTGGAGCTTTGCGTCAACCTCTATTCCTGACGCGTCTGTGAAAAGAGATGCGACAGCGACAGCGATGCCATCGCCGGAACCGAGATCCAGGAAGCTCTTGAAATTTCCGAGCTTCACTTTCTTGAACAACTCGAAAAGTTGCTGAGGGTCAGACGCAGCCCAGTAGCCGAGAGAAGTAGCACGTTGGGACTGGCCTGAGATGATAAGAGCACTGCGTCGCTTGGAGTAGGTGCGTTTTATGTTTTCGATGAGGGTGACGTCCATGGAGAATATATTAGATAGGATATTATTAAATCTGCCGTTAGAATTCAACTGAGCACCCTGCTCCGCTTGCTCGCTTCGCTCACAAGCTCTCGCGCAGCCACGCATGCTTAAACTGAGTCCTGACTAAATTTCTAATTTGGCGAAGCCTTGAATATATAATTGATTCATTTTCTGAAGGCACGCTAACAGGCTGCTACGGTTGCTCAATTGAAGAATTAAATATATCAAGAAGTAAGTATCCTCTTCACCTCATGGAAGAAGTCTTCAGTCTCTTTCCTGTATCTGTCGTAATGGTCTCCCGACACCTGATGGGTCTCGCCAGCCATGAGCATCTTACCTATGTTGCTCAGCTCTGAAGCGATCGATAGATATCTGCGGTCCATCTTGCCTGTCGTCACGAGATGTGTCTTGAGCAAGGGGACGATATGATCCGGCGTCTCCGGCACGATGCCCTGCTGCAATAATGCTGCATGCGATGCATCGACAACAGACCAGTAAAGGTCAATGACTGCCTGCTTCATGTTCCACTTGGCATTCGATATCGACATAGGTCCCTTCTCAAGATATATCCAGACTATCTCTTTGCTAGGAAGTATCATCTTCGAGCCGAGCATCCTCTTAGCCATGCCGAAACAGCCCTCATCATGGATTGCCGTCCCGTCGCGCAGCATGTTTATGAGTATAGGGTCGCCCTTCAATGAATAATCCCAGAATTTTGTGAGCGGCATAGTAGTCACGTGAAGACGTTTAGATGTCTGCGATGCTACCTTCTCAGTAACCACGCGATACGCAGTTATGACTTCTGGCGTGAGTATATGCACCATATCATCAAAGATGACAAGCACATCGATGTCGCTTCCGAAGAGCGCCTCATCCCTCAATGACCTCTTACCTTCCTTGAACCCTCCACGCACAGCAGAGCCGAACCAGACAACAGACTTTATGAGCGGACCCATCTCTTTCTGCATAAGGTCAGAGAAACCCTTGACAATCTCCTCTATCTCACCAGGTTTGGCAATATATTTTCTTGATGTAGTTCTAGCTTGCATATCGATCACTCATCCTATTCTAATGGAACACCGCTCCAGAACACCCAGTCATCACTTGGCCTGTACTGGCCGACGATGTAAGGTGGTGGGTTGGCATGTCCGAAATATGATTCTGCGACATCGCTCCATCGGGTCTGGGCACCAGGAGCAAAGTAACTGTCAGTGATGTCTGCGCCGAAAGCCCTCCAGGTCTGGAGCAATATCCTCCCTCTGCCGAACTGCTCTTCTTCATGCCCCTCAGATACCACAAAACCTGTGAAACCTTTTGATTTCAGGAGATCAACAGCCTCAACTACAGGAAATATACCCTGACCTGGCGGCAGATGCCCGTGCGCACCACTCGCAGAATCCACTGCCTGGACACTCCCGATGACCCCTGCACCTTGCATCTTGTCTACCATCTCCATATACCAATTATTGAATCTCTTCAGACGATGCTCTTCAGTCTCCTGAGGATGCTCCTTCTTGAAATGATTGAGCCACATGCCAAGATGTGATGTATCAAAACAACCTTTGAGATGCTTTTCAGCAACATCTTTAGCTTCACTCTTTGAATATCCTCTATCCTTGACAAGCTTCTTGACCATCTTCTTCCGGGATTCCTGTATCAGCTCTATGAACTCATCAGGATGACCACCATAACCTGTAGGCCATCCGATCTCAGGACCTACATGTATGGTCCTTGTAACATTCTTGTTATGCTTCTCCTCATCCAGAGCAAATATCCCTGCATCTGAATAAGAATCAATAGCCTTATCTTTCGCAAACTTCTTCAGGGAGACAACCTCCTCCATAGAACGCAATACTTCATCAGCCTGAGCATCGGAAGCAGCAGATGCCTCATGCACGTGCTTGAGATGATGCTCTGCCTGTTCAATGCTTTCTTTTATTATCTCAGTCGGCCTCTTATACGCTGTAGGTATGAACTGACCGCCAGTTGTCTGTTTCAGCGAGCTGTCCTCCATCATGATCTTATCCACCTCTTCAGGCGACATAGTGGCCTCAAGCTTTTCATAATACGACAACGCATCCTTCAGAGCATTTCTCTGCTTTATCTCATTGTTATATCTCGTCGTGTAGAATAGTGAATGCCCTCTTGCCTGGATCCATTTATTCTCAAGCTGCAGCCTGAAAGCATACTCTCCAGGGTCAAGTACAGAACCTACCTGCTTTGAATAACGTTCATTGAAATCAGAAGTCCTCTTGACTATCTCTTTCCAATCTACAGGTCGAGTGACGAATTTCTTGTTGGTATCATCCCATTTAGGGACCCTATGGAGCAGCTGCTCCTTATCCAGAGGATCTATCCATTTACCGTCTATGTCTAACCAATCCCCTTTCTTTATCAGGACATCCTTCTCATCACGATCCTTTCCCCAGTTCTCCTCTTTAGCCTCATCATAGACCGGCTCATAGATATCTGAAGAATGACGGACCTCCTGCATCACCTGACCAGTACGCTTATCCACAAGATATTCTGTAGCAAAATTATCTTCAGTCTCATAAGCCTCAAACTTGCCAGCATGCTTGCCTTTCATATTCCAATCAGCATCCACTATATTCCTGGTGAATTCCTGTGACCAGATGTCCACTCCACCACCGCCAGCGACATCCCCTAAGAACTTTATCGCATCCTTGACCTCCTGGAGGTCTGTCTGCCTCTTCTGTTCGGAGATATTGAACCGCTGCGGGTCGAAACCTGAAAGGTTGCTCATGCTCGACGTCGGCATCTCCACACCCTCTATCGCGACCTCGTTCGCGCGGGCAAGCTCCCTTATGTTCTCCCGTACTTCCTTACCATATGCCTTAGGCCTTCCACCTATCGCCTGCTGTGATGACTGATTGAAGACCAGCTGCATCTTGCTCGCACCCATCCTTATCGCTGCGTCCACATTCTGGATGAATCCTCCGCCTGTTATCGGATCCTTCTCTACGACAGTTATACCCAGCTCATTGATCGGCATTATCGGTTTCTCTAGTGTAGGCTTGTCCCTGGATCCTCCATGAAACTCCCTGGAATGATATTCCATGTCCATAGGGTTATAATTTGGTCCTGAGCTGAATTGCATCTTATCATACCATCCTATCCTAAACTTATACAGATCATTTCACATGCTCCCTCACAAAATCATCCATCTCTTTCATGAAAAAATCCGCATCATGCAGATATGAGTCAAACTCCTTACCAGATATCTCAAACACTTCCTTATGCATTATCTTCTTCGCGATATCATAGAACTGCGCAACGATCTCCCCACACCTCTTATGCACCAGATTCCTCAGCACCAGCTCACGCTTCACAGTATCCGCAAGATCCTTCGGTGAAGGAGGGGTTATCCCTGCTACCATGACTGCCGCATGGGCTGCATCTATCACTGCCCAATACAGATCAATGACTGCCTTGGCGACATTTCCATTGGCGTTCTTGAGCGAACGCTCTGCCTTTATGAAATATATGTTGACACTCTCCTTTGAAGGGCGTACTTTCCCTGTCACAAGAAGCTCCTGCAGTGGAGCGAAGAAACCGTTGTCATGGACCACAAGGGATTCCCGGAATATCTGGAGCGTATCATGATCCTCTGCCCTGAAACCTTTCCAGAGTTCAGAAGCATGCATCGCTTCGCACCTGATAGGCAGCTTCTTTGCGTAAGCAAGCTCTGATGCTGCAATCTTCATGTCTGTGACCTGCTTTGTCATGACCACCTCATTCAGGTCGTCGACCACCAACAGGACATCAAGGTCTGCATCTGCAACAGCGGGACGCTTGACGACTATGGCTGCAAGACCTTCCATATCCCTTGCGACCAATGCGCTGGCAAATACCTTCAGCTGCATGAATCTCTTGTCATCTACATGAGTGATGTTATGCAATCTTTTAGGCTTAAGGTCAGTCTCCATCTTCTTAGTCACCATATCTGTCCAGTCAACATATCATCCAGATCAGCCTCCAGGGCCGAACCAATCCATCTTATATCCCATCGAACGCAATATGCGCATGGATCCGACGACATTCTCCACAAGATCATCCGAAGGTGATGAGTAAAGTTCTTTGTTAGGGGGATTCTGCATGCTCTGCTGAAGAGTGTCATATGCTTCACGTGCATGCTCATATACCTGAAGGAACTCATCTTTTGTCGGGGGCACATTATCCTGCGAGTACCATTGCTGGATCTCCTGCAGAGTGTTCTGAGGAAGCAGTTCCTGGATACGCTTACCGTAATCGGAGCCTCCTCCGCTCAGGTCAATCTTATGATCCTTGACCTGCTCCTCGATATCACTCGCCTGCTCAAACAGCTTGTCTATCTCAACCTTCTTCTGCTTCGGTACCTCAATCTCCTGAAGCATCTCGTCAAGCTTTATCTCTTTCAGGGAATCCTCGATTATCTTCTTGGCATCAATCTCCTGCTTCTTGCGCCGCTCTTCCAGCGCCTTCAACCTCTTCAGCCGCTCCTTGGGAGGAAGCTTCATTATCGCCGCAAGCTCTTTCTCATCAGGCATCATAGTCACCAAGTCACCACGTTATCATACGATGGGCTTTCTTGAAATTCTTGTATGTGTTCCATATCACTACCTGCATAGCACCCACTGCAGGCTTTATGTCCCTAGACATCTCCCATTTTGACGGCTCGCTCTTGCTCTTCTTCGGTCTCAAAGGGACCAGAGCAGTGAATATCTCTTTGAATCCTGAAAAGACTGCCATGAACGGTTCTGCTGCACCCTTCATGCTCTCCATAGCCTTCTTTGCAGCGGCCTCTTTCTCTTCCCTCTCCTTGACATCTTCAGGGAACTCTTCTCCTTTATCTTTCAGGTATTTCCTCAGGTCATCACCAAGCGCATCAATCGATTCCTGAAGGCTCTTGTCTATATCACCAAGCATGTCAAATGTCTCTGCATCACGCAGGCTGACGAAATTCTCGATCTCCTTGTCTGTCCAGGCATAGCCTCTCATGGTTATCTCGCTACGCCCGACGTGTACCGGGCCTTTGTGCTGGTAACCTTCCTGATGGAAGTCCATGTGCGGCTGAGTCCTGAAGAGTATAGTGAGCAGGACCACCGCATTATGATGATCACCTTCACGTCTCTTGCACAACACCTCAATCTCTGTAAAGCTTCCCTCGAACGCGCCTATCAGATCTTCACTCTCAGTCTTCTCAAAGTTCTGAGAGAGTCGCTTCACATTCCTGAGGTATGGCTTTATCCAGTTGATATAGAGCTGGATCGCATTATAATGCTGACGCAGGAACTTGACAGTAAATTTCTTCCTGTTCTTGACCTCGCTATACGTGTGATCCTTCCACACTATGTAAGCCATGAGCTTCCTACGCAGGACATTCTTTAGTTTAGGATTGAACTTGAGAGAATCCACATACTTATCTACCTCAACCTTCCTCATCGCA
>JAUVBP010000190.1 GCA_030591125.1 Candidatus Woesearchaeota archaeon
AAAAAGAGGTTGAAGAACAAGATAGCTACATCTGATGCACTTCTTTCATTGTATCCTATACATGAGGCTATCGAGATACTTGGTAAGACGGGTTATGATGCTATCGAGCTCTGGGCCCAGAACCTGGATGTCCAGCTGAAGAAGAAACAGACTTCTATGGAGAAGATCAAGGCTGCATTGAAAGAAGCAGGCATGACTGGCGTCATCCACTCACCTATTAAGAACCTGTTCGCAAAGGAGCCATACAAGTACAATATCTGTTCTAAGGACGTACGCCTGCGTATTGAGTCCATGCAGGCAAACCTGCGCGCTATAGGTTACACTCAAGAACTAGGCTTCAAGGTCATAACAATACACCCTGGTCATACTGATTCTCCTGAAGACGAAGCAGATGATGAATACTGGCATCTTCAGATAGACGCGTTCAAGCGTCTTGCGCGGCATGCAGAAGAGCTTGGTGTGTTGATAGGTATGGAGCCGATGGAGCACAGGCCTAAAGAGTTTGTCATGGAGCCTCCCGAAGTGGATCGCCTGATAGGAGAGGTCAATTCTAGGAACTTAGGCATCACATTCGATCTTATCCACGCGTATACACACGGTGCAGACAAGCCTGTTGAGTTCCTTGACAAGATACACAAGAACATCTTCCATGTGCATGTGAGCGGGCATTCAAAAGAGAAGAACCATGTCCCTTTCTCTATGACCATCATAGATCATCATTATCTCGATGGTGTATTGAAGAAGTTAGTCGAATATCATACAGAGATCATATCGATAGAAGGTACGATGAAAGGGCTTGGTAAGGAGACAAAGAAGGGGCAGCAGGAGGTTGTAAGGAGCAACCTTGAATATATTCACAAAGAACTGAAAGCACTACATCTCGAGTAGGCAGTTTCAATCATCAAATCCTGTGTCTTTCTTTCATCCGGTCGATGCTGAACTCTATGTTCTCAAGAAGTTTTCCGTATTTCTTGTTGACAAGCTCGTGGATGTTCTTTATGCTGACCTCGACAAGATCTTCGTGAAGCTCTTTACCATACTCTATCAACTCTTTTATGTTGATAAGTTCCTCTTCACGTATCGTGGCTGAGAACAGGAATAGCTTCCCGCCGGCTGAATGCACTTTACCGAGCGTGTCGAGGACCTGCGCCTTGTGCGCTTCCTTATCCTCGCTGAACATGTACTCTCTATAGTTGACTTCGATACCTACATCATTCTTTGCAGCATCTTTTGCGTTCTGCGAGGTAAGGACTCCGCCTTCTTTTTCGGGATGGCAGAGCAGGTCTGAGTGTGGCTCTGCGCAAGTGACTCGGTTAGCGTCAGCATTCCCTCCATGCACAAATACCATGAACGGTACATGGTGGATCTTCCCTTTGTGGTGTATGGGGACATATTTCCTTCCGAACTCTGCGATGATTCCAGGTAACTTTGAATAATCTCCATCTCTTATCTTGAGCTCTACTGCAGGGAGCATGAGAAGTCCTTCTTTCTCGAATATCTCGAAGTGTGACTCGAAGAATTTATAGTAGTGTTCCCTGTTCTTGACCTCTTCACCATCATTGTGCGAGTTCACCCCGACCACATAATATCCATTGTCGACAAGTTCTTTTGCGACCTTCTCAGGATCCTCTGCATCGCGTAATATCTTGTTGTGTAGGTCTAGGTATTTCAGGAACATGTGTTCACCCCATGATGTCCTCGACATTGAGGACCTTGATGTCTTCCATTATCCTTGGGCACATGGTGTTCACCCAGCATCCTATGAAGTTGAAGTTCTCAAGCTCTGAGAAATCAAGTGTCTCGCCGATGAAGAAATAGAATCTCTTGTCAGGGAACTTCTGTTCGAGTGACTTCACAGCATCCATGCTGGCCTGCACTGTGCTCTGTCCGCTCTTGGTAGTCACCAACACCCCGATCTTCTTTGATGTGTGGAACTTTAACAGCATCCCTTTCTTCTTTTTCTGTATCTTCTCGATATCTTCATCATTCAATCGCTTCAGTATCATGTTGTTAGGATTCAGCACAAAGACAGGTTTCTTCACCTTCAGTGCGACTCCGATAGGATGGAACTCTCCTGTCCCTATGTACAGGAACGCATCCACTTCAGACTGGTGCTTCTCTGCAGCAGAAGCATCGCATCCCAGTACCTGACCAGCAATCACTGCCTGTATCTCCTTCTTCCAGAGGAAATCAACGACTTTTTTCATGTCGTTAAGATATTGTATTGTCGTGACTATGCCTACTTTCTTCGGCAGTCCAGAAGTGTCGAACTCTACCTTACCAAGACCTGATTTCGCTTCTATGAACACTGTTTTCATGTGCGAAAAGAATCCTGAGTGATTAATAAGCTTTTCTTAATGGGGATATTGCTTCACTTATGATATTCCCGTCCTGCGTTTATCATATGCCCTCTATACACCTGTTCAAGAAGTATCAGACGCACCATCTGGTGGGTGAATGTCATGTTGGATAATGATAGCTGCATATCAGCACTCTTCAACACTTCTTTTGAGAGTCCCATCGGACCTCCGATCAGGAACGCGATATCACAAGAGCACTGCTCCTGCTTCTTCAGCAGCATTGCCAGCTCGCCCGAGTCAATCTGCTTTCCGCAGGAGTCCAGCGCAACCACATAGAAATCTTTGGCGTTCTTAAGAAGCCTCTCTGCTTCAATCTTCTTCACGCGCGCAGCATCCTGAATGACTTTCTCTTCCTTTACCTCAACGAGTTCTATCTTAGTGAACCTACCCAACCTTTTGACATATTCAGCGATGGCTTCCTTGAGCCATTTCTCTTTTGTACGTCCGACTGAGATGATGCGTATCATGATTGTGAGAAATAAGTTTACGTTAATAAAACTATCTTGTGATGTCACTCAAACCAAGAAATTCTGTTTAACAAACTCCGCCAGATCAGAATGCCCTGTCTTCATCAAGAGATCATAAGCTTCCTTGTGCTGTCCTAGCATTATCTTGTTGTCAGCTATCCTTTTCAGCTGGTCAAGAGGCAACTCTCTTCCTGCCCGATCCATCGCTATGAATGCCTGTTCATTACGATTGA
>JAUVBP010000122.1 GCA_030591125.1 Candidatus Woesearchaeota archaeon
ACAAAGAACTTCTTGAGATGAATGGAAAGAGTGCCAGCAGCAATAAAGAACTAAAAAAAGTGATGGAGCAGATGAAATTAGCTCCTAAAGCAAAAAAGTATTCTCCAAAGAAATTATCAAAGAAAGTGCTTGAACTCGAGACAAGCGTTGTCCAGGCGCTCAATGATGCTGAAATGATGTTGAACAGTCTTGATAGGATAACCTCAAACGATGAGACATTACTGTATCGTGCGATGAAAGAACTTTCACGCATATATCGACACGTCGGGAAGATACAGCATATCCCTGACCACATGATACATGGCACGCTTAACCAGATACATACGCTCATGCACAAGATGTATGAGGTGCAGCATCATACCTGGGTGATGTCCAAGGCACATTCACGAGGGAGGATCAAATTAGAGGAGATGACTATCTTCTCGACCCGTCTTCAGAGAAGAAGGATACGTATGCAGACGATTGAGATAGATCACCTGCGGACCCTTATTGATAGGCTGCGCGGGTGGGTATTTGGTATGCGCGATGCGCGTAGTCAGGATGACATACACAAGTTCCATGATAATATACATAATCTCCTGCAGACATATCATACCGAGATAGTTGATCTTGAGAAGATACTGCATGAGTTACACGTTCTTGTAAGAAGGACGGAGCTATTGTTTGAAGAGCTCGCGAAAGAAGCAGAATCATCTGAACTGAAGGGTCTCAAGAAGAAAGTGAATGTTTATGCGCGTAAGTTCAAGAGGCTCCATAATAGTTTTGAGAGTTATGCGCGTAGAGAGACTCTAGACATGGAAAAGGTACTCAATAATCTCCCTGCTCCTCCACAGCATGCCAAGAAAACTGCTTAATCGTCATATTCTGTTACGATGATGTAATTATGTCGCGGTATCTTTGCTGTTTCTCTTCGGGAAAAAACCGACTATCCTCCTTGGGTCTTTGTGTACCACCATATAGCTGCCAGGATTGCGAAAGTTACCAGGTTTATCAGAAGCCCTTTCAGAAGTTTTGATTTCTCTTCAGAGCTCATGAAGAAAGCAAGTATTGTTATGGCAAAGAACCCTCCAAGGTGTGCGAAGTTCGCGACGCCTGCATCCGTCGGGTTCAGGATGCCTGTTACGTCGGTGTATAGCTGCAGCCAGCCAAAGATGAAGACGGGCATAGGGATGACGAAAAGGAATACCAGGTAGAACGGTTCGATCAGCATCGCTGCAGAAGCCAGTCCTGCTATGGCGCCCGATGCTCCATTTGCAAAATATGTAGGGTCTGCTAGGTGTACTAAGTCATCTACAAGTCCTGATATTATCGCGGAACCGAAATATATGAACCCGAACTGGAGAGTGCCAAAGTTCTTCTCTACAACACGTCCGAGTATGAATAATGCCACTATGTTACCGAACAGATGCGTCCAGGATAGGTGTACGAACCAGTTGGCGATGAACGGGATGATGTTCAGGCTCTTCAGCTGTGCAGGACCATCAAGCAGGTATTGTTTTGCAAACATCTCCTGCTGCGCTTCAGGCATGCCTCCCAGAAAGAATATCAGAGCTACGGATATGACTATGTTCAGTATTATGAGTATTGCGGTGAATTTAGCATCCCAGAAATACTCCCATATCTCTTTCAGCGGTTCAAGAAGTTCCTTCAGCTCATCTTTTCCAAATATTACCATGAGAAGCGTGATGGGCAATAAGAATATGCTCTTCAATATCTCCCATGCGTGTTGGTAGTCTGGTTTGACCTCTTTTGTCATGGAGGTAAAATACGCTTAGGCCTTTATAATTATTATGTTGTAGGTGATGCTCCTTACCTTAGACCGGTGCCCACGCAGCGCTCGCTGACCATGCTATGTGTGTTACTATTCGCTGAGCTGCGATATTGTCTGGGTGTCTTGCTGTAAGCTCGCTAGGCGGCGTGGGCACTATTGGATGCATATATCAGAATAAGAAAAGATAGAGAAAGAAAAAAATATTAAAGTGAAATGATTAAGATCTCTCCAGCTCTTTTGCGTGATCTGCCAGTCCTTTCCTTATCGAGTCAAGCTGGTTCACGCCTTGTTCAAGGCTGTGAGTGAATGGCTCTACAAGTTTATGTACTATCCGAGCCCTTACCTCTTTTATCTGGTCCTCATCGCTTTTCGGAAGCTCGTGAGCCTCGGCCCCTGCTTTTACATCATCCAGTATCTTGTCCAATGCTTCGAGGGCAGATTCCCAGTCAAGTGCCAGGAGCTTGCAGGCTTTCTTGTACTCCTCGATGCTCTTAGTCTCATCAACCTTCATCTCTTCAAGCAGTTTCTCAGCCTCTTCTTTGCTGCTGAACTTTCTCTTGGTGATCTTCTGACCTGCTTTTACAGCTTTGACCTCTTCCTTATGAGCATCCTTCAGCAGTCTCTGCTCCTGAAGCCTCTTCATGAAGCTTGCCCCATGGGTGTGGAGCATATCAGTCATCTTGAGCGCGATGGTGCCTCTCTCTGCAGCAGTAGCGTTTATTGCGTTTGCTGCCTGTTGCATCGATCTGAGATTAGTCTTCCATCTATCGACAATCCCATCAATCATCTTAGCAACTTCTTTCTTGAAATCTGAAGAAGGAATGTTCTTGATGACATCTTTGACAAACGCGTCCATATCCCAAATCTCTCTCCTCTCGAATACAAGAGCGTTGAACATTGCCAAATAAAGGTTCTTGATAGCCTTTTCCAGATTCTTGAGAATCTTGAACTCTTCCCCTTGAGCTGCTTCCACAAGATGCAGCCTGATCTCTTCCTCAAGTTTCTTCAATTCCTGCTCTGCATGGACAATCTCTTTCTCCTCAAACCTGATCTCAAGGTGAGTAGCGACCCCTCGCATGAACTCAAAGTCTTTGGTTCCGTGCAATGCTGCGAGGTGGCATTTATGTGCCAGTTTATCGATCAATTCTAATAATTTCTTGTAATCCTTATCTTTCATATGTCACACCTCTTAAGTTGGGTTAGTTATTATGATATTATATCAGTATGTCTGATATGCTGAAAAGAAGGTATTAAGCCTCTTTTCTGGGTGTATGGGGCGTTCTTGTATATATAAAGTTTTTGTTACGGCCGAGGCAGGACAAGACATAAAAAAAGTAGTATCTAGTCAGTCTCAAGTTGTGAATGTGAAGACATAACCATCAGGCAAGATCAATCCATCTCCATCCTTCAGTCTGCGTTTGCCGTCCTTGTGGCCCAGCTTGAAGCGCATGCCGCCCTGTATCAGTTCAATCCCTCTTGCATTGGGTGCTGCTTTTATGTGGCAGGTGTTGTCATGAGTCGTCATGTGGAGCGTTATCGGGTGACCTCTTGCCAGAACAATGCTGCAGTCCTTCGCATCAGTCCCTATGACAAATCTATTCTCCAATGCGCTTAGCGGAATCTTCTCACCTTTTCCGAACGTCCTTGTCGCACGGGACTCAGGATTTACCACGACACTCACCTGGTGACCTCTCACCAGGAGGAAAGGGCCTTTCTTGAGCAGCTTATCTGCTTCTACCTGTTCAAGCTGAAGTATGTACTTCCTGCATCTGCTGCTGATCTTGAGTATGATATCCATCTCTGATACTTCGGTCGCTGCCTGGCTTTCCAGGTCGTTAAGGTCGTCAGCGATCTTCTGAAGCACTGACCTGAACCCCTCATCTTCAGACATCGTACGCTTTCCCTTCTTCAGCTTATGGATCCCTTTGTGTATCCTCTTCAATATCCTTTTCTGCGTATTGATCAGCTTTGTGATGCTGTGGAAACTCATGTCCAGGCTCATGAAACTCAGGGCGAGGAACTTGACGCAGCGCCTTATCGGGTCAGGGTCTGCACCTGTGTCCTTGATGAACTCTTCCCTCTTATGAGAGTCCTGCAGTTTTCCGAGCTCTTTTTCCAGGTCTTTTATCAGATGTGACACGTGCAGGCGGCTGCCTTTGACGTTGATGTCGATATCTATGTGTTTCAGATAGGAAATGTCTTTCTTTTCAATGTTAGACACTTGTTTCAGGAATGCCCGCTGACTGTTGCATATTGAGGCGACGTCGTGCAGCTTCCTCTCAAGTGAAGCGAGGACTTTATCGCTATCCGATGCATCACCCATCTTTCCAAGAAGTATCCGTATCTCACGGATGAATCCCTGTTTCCTGTTGATGACTTCCTTAAGGTCATTCTCTGCGTCGCTCAACTCTTCAGT
>JAUVBP010000221.1 GCA_030591125.1 Candidatus Woesearchaeota archaeon
ATGATGGCTCGTCGACATATATGCTGAATGGCATTGTGGTTATCCCATTAGGGGCAAATGCGCCGTTCTTCAGGCTTGCAAACTTTATCGTTGGCGGTGTCAGGTCTGGACTTGGGTCTACCTTGAACCTGATGAAGAAGTCCCTCTCATTAGCATTGCCCAATGCATCCTTGCACCTCACGTAAAGCGTGTAGATGCCTCCATTGGTGACCTTGATTGCCTCTTCTGAAGCCAGGTCTGCAGGCATGGACACTGTCATTGTCCTGTCATACATTATCTCGGTTGTGCCGAAATACGAAGGCATGTCATCAAACTCTGTTCCCTGCTTCACGTCGTACTTGCATTGTGCAGGCTCGTCTGTCTTCAGGCTCATTGTTATAGGTGAGAATGGTGGCAGCTCCTTTTCTATCAGCACTCCCTTGTTGCCTTCATCAGTTACATACTTGAGCTCGTCTTGGTACTCTACAGGGACGAGCAACTCTTCGATGAATTCTATCACTGGACTGTTGACATCGTTAGGATGCTGTTCATAGCATGTCTCGTTTGAGCTTCCTGGATTTGCGATTGCACATGATTTCCCTAAGCTCTTGCATTTGTATTCTGAGCATGGCTTCATATCATCCTCATTGCATTTCTCACAGTCGCTCCCTCCGTCAGGTGCCTGCCATGCACTGCATATGATTGAATATTTTTCCTCGTGAATGTCTTCCATGGCAACATCTATTATATGGTATGCTGCGTAGAGCCATAAGGCTGTGTTCATCCACTTGAATGCCCCTCCGCCGCTTTGGCAGCTGAGCTTTCCAGAATTGAGGTCTGTCATAATCTTCTTTGCTGTATCTGAATCTGCAGCGACTCCAGGGTTATCCTCTCCTATGCCTAAGAATTTTCCTGTGACATCTACTATGCTGTTTCCTGTTATTGCATCTATACTTACTGCACTTCCAGTAAATAAACCAGTCCCTGGTTTTGTGCCAACGCAATCCCCTGAAGTTGGGAAATTAGTTTTAATAAGGCCTGCAGCCTCGACTTTATCACCATTTTCATTCAAGAACTTTCCATTCAGCTCCGCTGTTCTTGCCTTGAAGCATTGGACAGTGGCTGCTCCTGTATCAGGAGGAGATATTGATACTCCCCATTTTGTCTTTGCATCAATCACATACTTATGGGCTGTTCCAGTATACACCCATCTGTCAGGCAAGTTGAAGTCAAATGTCAATGCACTTATTCCTACACCACTGACATAACCTTTTATTTTTAAGCATTGATTTTGATAGCATTGGAGCCCCGTAGTACAACTAGGTTCACACACTGTACCACCATTTGTATCATTTGTATCTGTGGTGCTATCGATTGGTTCCTCTCCTGCATTGCATATGCAGCACACCTTGTCTCCTAAACCTCCGACAAGGCCCAGCTTCTTAAGACCTGTAGCTTTACATGGGCCTTCAGCTGCTCCGCATGCTGCCTCATCAGCGGCAAGGCCTGTAAGCTCTCCCTCTCCTCCCTGTTCAGCGCATTTTGCTGCCAAATCAGGAGTTGGTGCTGAATCGTCTTTTGGCTCATCTCTTGGCTCTGGCTCATCAGCTGATGGAGAATCATTATCAGTACCGCCTGTACCTGTCATCCCTGCAAATGCCCCTCCGGCATCTATCAGCGCTCTTAAATTTGCATTATTAGAGAATGCTCCTCCTCCGAGGCATTCCGGATGGTTTGTCCTCAAATAGGCCAATGCAGCTTCAGGACTTGCGACAACATCCGCTGGCTTTGGAATATCTGTAAGCTTTCCATAAATTCTTGATCCTGCATCCCTCTCTGTAAGCCCTGTTATTCCTCCAGTGACTCCTTCCCAGAACCCTTCTGTTCCTCCCCCCCTCATTGCAGCCAGACCTCCGAATGCGGCTAGGCCTCCAAGAACTGCCCATCCTCCTCTTTCTTCCAGCTCCAGCAGCTTGCTGTCATCATCATCATCTTCACTCAGTATTACCAAGCTGTCCCAGTCTCCGACATCACTTGTCTTGAGCTTTGCCACCTTGAACCAGTCATTCTCTTCAGAGATGCTATTTGAATATCCGTCCATTGTCACCCTCCCCAGCACATTGAAATATGCTCCGCAGTCACCCAGGCTCTTGCATAAGTTATTGCCTGCAAGCACCCATGAATATTTTGTACACTCTTTTCCTTCTATGAGTTCCCATTCGTCCCAGTCCTCCTCATCATCACCGCTCCTGAATAGCTTGTTCTTGAGCTTTGCAATGCCACCTACCTTCCACTTGACTGAGCATTCCCTATTTGCGTCGCTGCAGACACCATCGCCTGTGTTGTCGCTTATTGGTGTTGCTGTGTCTGTCTCTCCCCAGAATGTTATTCCTGGAGGCACTTCAGGTACACACACCCCTCCAGCCCCTACTCTTTCAGGCAGCCCTGCTTCAAGCCAGTGACAGTCCCTTGCGTATAGGTCCTCGCAGCACTTCTTGGCGCAGCATGTTATCACTGCCTCGTTCTCATCAGTATCATCAACAGGATCTATCAGGCCGTCG
>JAUVBP010000218.1 GCA_030591125.1 Candidatus Woesearchaeota archaeon
ATAGAAAGCTCAGGGACAGGATTTGCATTTGCATATCATGAAGGGTACACATATGTCATTACCAATGCGCATGTTGTCACGAGTCCTGCTATACGGATCGATACTGTGCCTGTGGGAGAACTAGGGGATTTTGATGTGCATATCTACTCAAGGACATCTGAACAGGCGACTGTTGCCGATGACCTGTTTGATTCTGATGATTCTGATGACATCCCTCTTGAGCTTGTGGCTGTAGATGAAGGTGCAGATGTTGCAGTCCTCAGGACCCATAAGCGGCTTCCTGTTTCATCTTCTTATGTTTTGGATCCTGAGATTGTCCCTGCTGTGGGAGAAGATGTTTTCGTCACAGGATTTCCAAGAGGCGTATTTGGGACACCTGCAAAGGGTATGTTCGGAAAACAGGATCATATGTTCCCTGATGGTGATGTGGTGGATGTTCTTGACGTCGATGCCACTTATGGGAGTTCAGGCAGCCCTTACTTTGTGAGGAGGGGTGACAGGCTATACTGGGCAGGCATGACTGGACAGTTCCTTACAGAAGAGAACGGGTCGGAGCTTCATGGGCTCGGGAATCCTATCAAGAGTTTTTATCATCTGATCGAAGATTACACGCAAAGACCTGAAAAATGAATTTTTCAAGTCTTTGGTGCTCAAAACTCGATGAGTTTTGGCACAAAAACATCCAAAGGATGTTTTTTGTGTCCTAAAACACTCAAAACATCTTTGGATGTTTTGGTGTGCCAAAAAGCAGAGCTTTTTGAGCATTATTTTTTTAAATAATTTTATGATGTTCCTATCGACGAGAAAAAGAGGTGACATGACGATAGGTCTGTCTCCCGGAAGGGGGCAAGACGTTCATGTTCAACAGGTTTTCAAAAAGAGGTGTTCATATTTGCACGGGGCCAGGAGACGCACTCAACACTATGTTCTCCACAGTATCGCCCGGAAAGCATATCTCCGGTCCCGTGTTCTTTTCATTACGTGATGTGATATATGTGATATGATTGTGATGCAGTTCATGTCTGCATAGATGCTCATAATGGCATGTTCCAAAAAGGAGGGGACAAAATGGCTAGGACAACCAAACCCGCTAAAAAGAAGAGACAGACGCTTGAAGGACTTGTCAAAGGTGGCGAGTCTTCCAGGGTGTGTGTTCTCAGTGAAGTCGGATACGATACTGACTATTTCAACGAAAAAGCATACAGCACACTTCTTGATTTCATGCAACAGGATAAGGAGATATCTGGAGTGCTTGTCGACGGTGCACTTACGCGTCTTGACCGGCCGGAATATCTCAATGATGTGTTGACCTATTGGACAAAGTCAGAGGAGTTCTGTACAGAGGAGACTGAAAAAGTTCTCAATAGGGATCAGTATGATCATATGATGAAGAAACAGATGACGATGCTCGAAGATAGGCTGGTTGAACTTCGCAAACGTCTACCTCACGCAGGTATTGTCTTATCGATAGATTCTGAAGATATACAATACACAGTATCTGCAGTGATGAATGAGATGTTGATACGTGAAAGGGCAGACCTTGCTGATAGCATCTCATCAAAGAAAGATACTGTCAAAGCAGTGAAGGGTAAGAGAAAGGATTATGAGAAAAGATACAATACGATCAAGGATACTAAAGGGGTTTCACGTGACAGGGCAGCACTCAAGCGTAAGATGGAAAGCTGTGATAAGAAGCTTGAACGGACTCATAGGTCTATAGAGGGTCTTGAAGATAAGGAAAAGCTCTTCAGGGTAAAGAAGGTGAGGCCTATGGCACAGTTCCTTACTGCACGTTTTGTGGATGATCTGTATGCAGAATATCGATCTGTCTGCGATAAGGCGGATGTTATTCTTGTGACCAAACAGTCAATATTGCAGTTCGGTGATCTGACTATAGATTATGCGCACAGTAGACATGCTACATGGGGGGTGCTGAAGCGACGTGACCGTGGACTTCTTGACTCTACTCATGGCAAGATGCCTAAGTATCAGGAGAAAGTGCTCCAAGAGATGGGTGAGGCAGTAAAAGATGGTGTTGATGTCATACTTGAGAGTGGTCATGCAGGACTAGGTTACAAACAGTTCCAGAAGGTCTCTGATTCTGTGGCTGAGACTAATTTTAAGAACCAATCCTCTTATGATCCTGATGCGGGTGAGAGCTTCATAACTGTTGTAAGTGCTCTTCCTTTCGAGGACCAGTCAAAGATATCTAAGTTCATCAAAGGCAAGAAGCCTGTCAGGATGAGTGGTGGGAAAGCATTAGGGACAAGGAAGATTGCTGCGGTTGATCGCCTGAACAATAGTTCAGTCTCAGGTCTTACCATGATATCTAAGGATGGTGCGGGGATCGTCGGCACTGACTGGATACAGTATCAGAATTTTATTGACGGATCTGTACTTGATCAACCTGAAGAGTACTCGTTGATATGTGCTACTTCTGACGAACACAAAGGATCTCCTGAAGAGGATAATATGGTGCAGGACGGAATCATTGCGCTCTACCGTCATCTGTTGACAAATCCTATCGATTTCAGAGGAAAGACTGCAAAGGCGGCAGGGTACATAAACGGCGGTGACGTCGGAGAGGC
>JAUVBP010000088.1 GCA_030591125.1 Candidatus Woesearchaeota archaeon
CCGCGGAAAAAGTCTAGATGAGCTTCAGGCGATGGGACTAAAAGAACTTTCAGAACTCTTGCCTGCAAGAGCACGAAGGAAGATGAAACGCGGATTCACAGATTCCGAAAAGACCCTGCTCAAGAACCTTAGAGCGACCACCAAGACATTGAAGACACACTGCAGGTCAATGATAGTGCTTCCTGAGATGGTGAACAGGACGATAAAGATACACAGCGGAAAGGTATTCGAGGATGTAATCATCCAGCCAGAGATGATAGGGCATTATCTCGGCGAATTCGCGCAGACAAGGAAGAGGGTCGCACACTCATCACCAGGTGTAGGTGCGACAAGATCATCATCAAATGTATCTGTAAAATAATGATACGATAATATATCATAACAGATCAAAGAAAAAATGACGCAGAACAACTATGCCTTCCAGGGCTTCAACAAGGACCTCATGGCCAGAGCCATGGGACGGGACCTTACAATAAGCACGAAGCAGGCCATCGAGATGTGCAATTATCTGCGTAACCGTAAAGTATTGCAGGCAAAGACCCTGTTGACAGAGATCCTGGCACAGAAGAAGGCGCTTCCATTCAAGAGATTCACCAACGGACTCGGTCACAAGCCTGGCAAGATGGCTTCAGGAAGGTATCCTGTCAAGGCATCTCGCGCATTCATGGGTCTCCTGGAGTCTGTCGAGGCGAATGCCCAGACAAAAGGGCTCAATACAAGCGAACTTGATATCATACATCTCTGCGCGCATAAGGCGAGCAGCCCCCTCCATCATGGAAGGAACTATGGAAGGGAATTCAAGAGGACACATGTTGAATTGGTAGTACAGGAGAGCTCAGCCAAAAAAGTAGAGAAGAAAAAAGCGGTTTCCGCAAAGGCTCCGAAGAAGGATGAGATAAAGGATGAGATAAAATCAGACCTTAAGCCAGAGGCTCCAAAAGCTGAAACAAAAGTTGAGGAAAAGACAGAGGCACCAAAGAAGGAAGAGCCGAAATCTGAGCCGAAATCTGAGACAAAGCCCGAACCTAATCCTGAGTCAAAGGCAGCAGAAACAAAAGATGATACTGAAGTTGACGAATCCAAAACCGAGGTCAAAAAATGATTGAAAGACAGATAGTAGCTTCGAATGTGAAGGAACTTGAGATACAGGAATATGTATCAAAAGCACTCAAGAACCTCGGTCATAGCCACATCAAGCTGCTCAAGACACCACTCGGTGAAAAGATAGTCATCCACGCGTCCAGACCAGGACTCATAGTCGGCAGGAAAGGACAGAACATCAAGAAACTCACAGAAGACCTTAAAGCTAACTTCAAACTCGAAAATCCTCAGATAGAGATAAATGAAGTCACTGAACCAGACCTGGATGCGCAGATTGTCGCAGAGAGGATCGCAAGCTCGCTCGAGAAGTTCGGCACCCAGAGATTCAAGGGTGTAGGCCACAGGGTGATGGGTGACGTGATGAACGCAGGCGCACTAGGGATAGAGATACTGATAACCGGAAAGATTCCAAGCTCAAGATCAAAGAGATGGAGATTCTACAATGGATATCTCAAGAAATGCGGTGATGTAGCTATCGAAGGCGTCAGGAAAGCATATACTTCGGCACAGATCAAGACAGGCTCTGTAGGCATCCAAGTGAGGATAATGCCTCCTGACATCAAGCTTCCTGATTATGTGAAGATATATGAAGAAGAGAATGAAGCTGTAGAAGAGATAAAGAAGAGTCTCAAGAAAAAGGATGAGAAGGAATCTCCTAAGAAAGAGACCAAAGATGAGAAGGGTTCTCCTAAGAAAGAGCCCAAAGATAAGAAAGATGCTCCTGTAAAGAAGAAAGCACCTGTAAAGAAGAAGGCTCCTGTAAAGAAAGATGCTGTTGAAGACAAGCCTGAAGAACCTGTCTCCAAAGAAACAAAAGAAGAGCCTGTAAAGACAGAAGATGTCTCAAAAGAGACTCCTAAAGAGACTTCAAAAGATACACCAAAAGATAAGACAGAATAAAAATGAAAGATTTCGATCCTACCAAGATGAGTAAAGAGGAGCTTCGGGCCAAAGTGCTGGAGCTGAGGAAGGAACTCATCAAGCTCAATGCTCAGACAGCTACGGGAACAACACCAAAGAACCCGTTGCAGATCAGAACCAACAAAAAGAATATCGCGAGGCTGTTGACAGCCCTGCGTGCAAAGGAGTAAACAAATGAGTGAGATTTGCTCAACGTGCGGACTACCAAAAGAGCTTTGCGTTTGTGAAACAATCGCAAAGGAGAACCAGCTGATTGAAGTGACCTCTGAGAGGAGGAAATTCGGCAAGCAGTACACCGTGGTCACAGGGATCGACACAAAAGAGATCGATATGGACCAGCTCGTGAAGAAGCTCAAGAACAAGCTCGCGTGCGGCGGAACTGCAAAAGGCGGAAAGATAGAACTTCAAGGACAGCATATGCAGAAAGTGAAAGCGGTACTCATCGAAGTCGGATTCGCACCTGAAACAATCGTCGTGAAAGAATGCCAAAAAAAGGGACCTCCGCGAAGATAATAATGATCGGTGAGATCATCAAAGTCACCGACGCGAAGAACCCGTCGCTCATAGGAGTGACAGGCAGGGCGATCGATGAGACAAGAAATACGCTGACTGTCCAAACCGGACAAACAACCAAAAGACTGGTCAAGGATCAGATAACCATAACAATCAACGGAAAAACCCTGCAAAAAGAGATTTCAGGAAGAATCGAAGAAAGGATCAAAGGATAAAAATGGCAAGAACAAGAGATACGGGATTTGAAGCCGCAAAGCCTAAGAAGGCATGCGATGATGTAAACTGCCCGTTCCACGGCTCGCTCAAAGTGCGAGGAAAGCAATTCACAGGCAAGGTAGCATCACATAAGATGCAGAATTCAGTGATAGTCGAATGGCTCGGGTGGAGACCTGTGCCTAAATATGAACGGTATAAGAAGATGCGGACCAGGGTCACTGCACATAATCCTTCCTGCATCGATGCACGAGAAGGTGATCTTGTCAGGATAGGTGAATGCAGGCCACTGAGCAAGACGAAGAACTTTGTCGTGCTTCAGGTACTCGGAAAGGACGAGCAATACCAGCTTGCGAAAGAGTCAATGGAAGAAGGCAAACACAAGATAAAGAAAGCAGAAGCAGAGAATAGGGCTGCTGCAGCAAGCAGTACTGATGCAGCAAGCAGTACTGATGCAGAAGCAAAGAATACATCCCAATCAACCGGTGAACAATAAAAATGCAGGCTAGCAAGGCAAGAGTCACACGAGCGCTCCATGTCGGGAGCACAATAGCTACTTGTGACAACTCCGGAGCGAAGATGATCAGGATAGTCTCTGTAAAGAAGAGGAAGTCTACCAAGAAAAGGACACCTTCCTGTGGAGTAGGGGATCTTGTGCTAGCAGCAGTCAAGAAAGGAAAGCCTGAGATGAGAAAACAGGTCGTGTTCGCAGTCATAGTGCGACAGAGAAAAGAATACCGGCGACCAGATGGGACAAGGATCAAGTTTGAAGACAATGCAGCTGTCGTCCTGAAAGATGATAAAGGAAACCCAAAAGGGACAATCTTCAAAGGCCCCATAGCAAAGGAAGCTACAGCAAGATGGCCCGGAGTATCAAAGATAGCAAGTATAATAGTATGATCATAATAAATCATAATCATAAACCATCATAACGGAACAAAAAATGAAACAAGCATTTTCGACCAAGTGGAAATCAAGCAAAGCACCTGCAAAGCAGAGAAAGTACAGGTATAATGCTCCACTCCACATCAGCAGGAAATTCCTCGCATCACATCTATCACCTGAATTGAGGAAGAAACATTCCAAGCGAAGCTTCACCTTAGCAAAAGGAGACAAGGTCAAGGTGCTGAGGGGTCAGTTCAAAGGCCGCGAGAACAAGATTGAACGGGTCAACCATAAGGACATCAAGGTCTACGTGACAGGCATAGAGAGAGCAAAAAAAGACGGAAGCAAATCCATGTACCCTCTTAACCCTACAAATCTCATGATAACCGAGCTTGACCTTTCAGACAAGAAAAGGAAAGCATCACTAGAAAGAAAAAGCGGAAAGACACAGTCCAAGACTGTAGCATCTGTAGCATCTGTATCATCTGAGTCAACTGCAGCGCCTGTCTCGAAACCAGAGACAGCAACCAAAGCAGCAGCAACTACCGCTTCCGCAGAAAAACTAAACAAAGGAAACTAAAATGGTCAAGAATCACCTCAAAAGGATAGCCGTGCCCAGATCATGGAACATCGCCAGGAAAGGGACAACTTTCGTGACTAAGCCGAATCCCGGAGCGCACTCTCTGGAACACAGCATGCCATTATCGCTCGTGCTACGGGAGATACTGAAAGTCGCCAGGACAGCCAAGGAAGTCAAGAGGCTGATAAAGACGAAAGATATCTTTGTCGACAAGAGAAAACGATCCGATGAACGGATACCTGTCGGGCTCATGGATGTCATAGAATTTCCACAGATTGAGGAATGCCACAGGATATTGATAGATTCCAAAGGAAGGCTCATGGCTGTCAAGGTCAATGCAAAAGAGGCAGGGATGAAGCTGTCAAGGGTCGAATCCAAGAGTCTGCTCAAAGGCGGGAAGACACAGCTCAACCTGTCTGATGGAAGGAATATCATCGTCGACAAGGATGCATATGCTGTCGGTGATACATTGCAGCTCTCATTGCCTGACCAGAAGATACAGGATCACCTCAAGTCCGAGAAGGGCGCACTTGTCCTGTTGATAGGCGGAAAGCACGCAGGTACTATAGCGAAGATGGAAGAGCTCAACCAGAACAAGATAATAATCAAGGCAAAGAAC
The DNA here is from genome assembly GCA_030591125.1 of Candidatus Woesearchaeota archaeon. Taxonomy (GTDB): domain Archaea; phylum Nanobdellota; class Nanobdellia; order Woesearchaeales; family UBA11576; genus JABMQF01. The sequence continues at coordinate 4,833 of JAUVBP010000088.1, forward strand.
CAGAAGTTCGAGACCCTAAAGAGATACGCATTCATAGTAGGGAAGGACAAACCTGCGTTTGATAGCCTCAAACAGATAGCATGATAATAGTAATGATAATAGTATAAACTACATGGGATAAAATGAACAAATCACGGGATATCAAGGTCGCGAAAGTAACGCTTAACATAGGTGCAGGAAAGAGCACCGACAAGCTAGAGAAAGGTCTCAAGCTATTCGAGATGTTGACCTCAACAAAACCTGTCAAGACAATATCACAGAAGAGGATAGCGGCCTGGGGAATAAGGCCTGGACTCGCCATAGGATGCAAAGTCACGATAAGGGGGGCTAAGGCCCATGAACTGCTCAAGACACTGCTCGGCGCACTCGACAACAGGCTGAAGTCCAAACAGTTTGACAATGAAGGCAATATATCCTTCGGCATAAAGGAATACACCGACATTCCAGGCTTCGAATATGATCCTGAAATAGGTGTGCTCGGTTTCCAGGTATGCGCGACGCTTGAAAGGCAAGGATTCAGGATCAAGAAGAGGAGCCTGCTGAGGAAAAAGATCAACAGGAAACACAGGATATCACAGGATGAATCAATATTGTTCATGAAGGACA
>JAUVBP010000141.1 GCA_030591125.1 Candidatus Woesearchaeota archaeon
ATGCGACAGTCCAGACGGGGTCAATGTGCGGTACCTCAATTTTGTCCAGCCAGGTCAGCGGTTCAAGGCGAAGTTCCTGAAGAGTTCCATAAGCGGAGAGTCTGTCAGGGTCTCTATAAATTTCCTCAATGAAACATTCAACATCTCAGACAACAGCTCATCGATACAGCAGCTTCCCCGCAAAGAGCTGGGAGGATGTATTGGAGGCTACACGTGCAGGTCGATAACAGGCACGACATTCGAACCAGGCCTCCCTGACACGTTCACAGGAGCACTTGACGAGAAGATAATCGCGATACTCTCCCCTAATGCTTCAACCGGTTCACACCCTTACCTGGCAGCAGGAAAGAGCATAGGTGGAAGTTCAGCATTCCAGAACCTGATATTCTTCGCAGTCGACCAGGACGCGATAATAAACGAGAGCGACGATGCGTCATTCTGCTTCGACGATGAAGATAATGACCTCAATGAATACACTGATTGTGTCGACCCATCCTGCAACCTCACGACAAACCCTCTCAACCCAAACCAAAGATGTGAATACCCGAATGAGATAACCTGTGATGATGGATATGATAATGATCATGACGGCTATGTCGACTGTGATGATGATGACTGCTGGCAGAAGAACGGAACCACAGGACCTTGCTATGCGGTCGAGGACTATGCCCCTTCCACGTGTGCAGATGATGTGAACAACGACTTTGATTGGGGATTCCGATGTGATGCGAGTACATCAATCTCCCTACAGACAAGATCTGGCGGAGGATATGGCGGATCGATCAGGCTGACTGACTGCCTGGATACCGACTGCAACAACAGCATCGGAAATATATCCCTGGGAGCCAGATGTGAGTTCTGTAATGAGCGCACGTGTGACGATGAATTCGACAATGACGCAGATTTCTATTATGACTGTTATGGAAATGCATACCAAAACATCTATGAAAGAGACTGCGATAGATGGCACGATGTGCTTATCACGTGCAATACAACAGAAGTGAACTGCACGGATGGTCTGGATAATGACCTTGACTCGGACTCTCCAAACGGGCAGTATAGCTGGCTCGGAATACCTGTGTTCGGAGGATGGGACTGCCAGGATCTTGACTGTGATGATGAGATAGGAGATACAAGCACAAATGCGACCTGCGAATGGGGAGAGGAGACATCATGCGATGATGGATTCGATAATGATGGAGATGGAGATACCGACTGCGACGACCCTACGACATGCAAAGGACTGAGCGGCCATGAGCTGAACCTCACCGGCCTATGCAGGCCTTGTGCAGCCATAGAGAACATATCTGCAGACTCATGCAGAGACGGAGATGACAATGACTATGACGGAACGATCGACTGCGTAGATATAGACTGTATAGGACTCCCTGGTCCGGGAAGCACGACCTGCGGCCTGACAGAGATAAACTGCACCGACCTCATAGATAATGATAACGACGGCTTCATAGACCAGAATGACACTGACTGCATCATAGTCGCAGACTATACTGACGAGCTAGGTCCTGGTCAGTGTGATGATGGCATAGACAATGATGCTGATGGAGATACAGACTGCTCTGACAGTGACTGCATCAATACGATGATATGTGTAGAAGGTTCATACAGTGCTTCCTGCAGCTCTCTAGGTTTCATAGGTGCAATAGAGGTGTGCAGGAACAGATTCGTCGTACGCGGAGACAATCTCACAGTCGGATACTCAAGAGGCTCTTTGACAGCAGATTCCGTAGTCCTCAAGCTAGGCAATGTAGATAATAACCTGAGAAACATCTCACCGATCCTGGACCAGGACACGTCATTCATGACAGGGACAATAAGCAACTTTGCGAAAGTCAATGATACATACGGACTCAAGGCACAGAATACAGACGGGTTCGCAGGAGTTTTCAACCTCTCCCTCATAGCCACAACAGGCACAGGAGTCACTCCCAGCCATCATGACCTGTTCGTCTCAACATCAATACTTGGCGTGTACGGCACGACCACAACATCGACATATATAGCAGAGGATGAACCTCCCACAATATACAACATCACCATCACCACAGGGAATGAAAAGACCGGCCCTGACATGATACAGGTCGACTTCACAGTCAACGTAAGCGACAACAGCACATATAACTCTGGTATCGCGTACTGCTCAATGGTGATTCCCGGAGAGTTCAATCTCACATCTTACAGCTGCAGCCATTCTGCCAATCTGGCATCTGGCACATATAACATAAGCGTCATAGCATATGATGGTGCGCTAAATCCGAGCGCAGTGTTCTGGAAAGAGTTCACGTTCACATCAGACACCATACCTGCGCAGCAGGGTGTATTCTACAACCCATACCCTGCCAACAACTACCCGAACAAGACATTCTTCAACCAGACAGAGAACCTGAACATAGGAATCAACTTCGAAGGAGGCTCAGGGTTCACCAGCAATGACACAGGATGCATGGTGGAGTTCACGAATGGCACCGATGTACTGTCAACACAGTACGTGAACCTTACAGTGGTCTCTGGTGATGCGCACTGTATCGGACAGGCAGACCTCTCAGAGCTGTACAACAACAGCCAGGATTACCCTGACGCAGTCCACCAATTCACAGTATCAGTCTATGATAATAATTCCAATAAAGGGACAAGCGATATCCAGACCATCAACTTCTGCTATTATTACTATGACAACTCCTCTGACAAATACCGGTGCAGGGACCAATGCGAATTAAGAGGGCTCACAAATCACCCTCCAGAACTGATTGCGAACATATCCAACCAGACCTGGCCAAGAGGGACAAAACTTTCAGTCATAGACCTGGATGATCACTTCATAGACCCTGACAATGACCCGTTGACATTCACATGGAACATCACTAATAAGCGGATAAACGTATCGTTAGACAGGGCGAACATAGTGACGTTCTTTCCTGACGCATCATTCTTTGGCATAGTATTCATAACATTCTATGCGAATGACCCATTCGTATCGACACCCTCAAACATAGTCAAATTAGAGGTCGAGTACCGAGCGCTCCCTCCACCACTGATAGTCCCTTCGGGCGGAGGAGGCGGTGGCGGGACCACAATGAACAAGACTAAGATGGAGATATGCTATGAAGACTGGGCGTGTACAGACTGGGGCCCTTGCCTCCCTTCAGGATACCAATTCAGAGACTGTAGAGACAGGAATGAATGCGGAACAGACAAGGAAGAGCCAGAAGTCGTAAGAGAATGTACCTATATACCTACATGTAGAGACAGGATAAGGAACCAGGGAGAGGAAGGTGTCGATTGTGGTGGCCCCTGCCCGCCCTGTCCGAGCTGTATAGATGGCCTGCTCAACCAGAAAGAAGAGAAAGTGTCACAGATAGTCTCTTACATAGATGAGAGCGGAGAATGTGGTGAAGGGGAACAGGTAACGATATGCCACAGACCAGGGAGTGCAGCTGAGAAGACTATCACGATATCAAGAGAGGATCTTGATGCACATAAAGAACATGGAGATTACTGTGGAAAATGCAGCGGCCATATCAAACGCATAGGCAGCGTACCACACATATCAGACTGTGGAGGACCATTCTGCCCTACATGCCCTACCTGTCAAGACAACACCTGGAATCAAGATGAGACCAGTGTCGATTGCGGAGGTCCCTGCGGCTCCTGCGCAACATGTGAAGATGGCAAAAGGAATCAGGGCGAAGCAAACATAGACTGCGGAGGTCCCTGCGCACCATGTACCGTGCGCATAGTACAGCAGGCATTCAACTGGAACCTGCTCATACTCGTAGCCTCTTCGGTCTCAATCCTCTTATTGATGGCATTGGCACTCCTATTCGGGATATTTAAGAAAAAATTTATAAGATTAAAAGCCAGATTATTGAATTACTA
>JAUVBP010000149.1 GCA_030591125.1 Candidatus Woesearchaeota archaeon
CATGATCCCCATGGTCAATAGGCTGCCCGGATTGAGTCCTGTGTGGTATATGCTCAGATTCTCCAGGAGCGATACATTGATTGTGAGAGGCAGGTATTGTGATGCAAGTCGCATGAACTTGCTCATCAGTTCTGGTGGAGAGAAAGCACCGCTCAGGAACATCAATGGGAATCCTATGACCAGACAGGTGAGGAGAGATGTGTTCTCAGACTTTGATATCGATCCTATGAGCACACCTAAAGATACGTAGACCAGAGCTGCAGTCATGAAGACTATGAATGCTTCAAGAGTGAGTGCAGTAGGGACATTGAAGATCAGCGTGGCAATTATCATAGATACTGTTGCGAGTAACGAGAGGAGCAGAAGGTATATCACCTTCTCGAACACATAGAAGAACATGGATATCGGCGACAGGAATATCCTTGCCATGGTACCGCCCTTACGTTCGTTGACTATGAGTGATGATGATATGAACAATGTCACGAAAAGAAGGACTATTGACATCAATGCAGGAAGGCGATAGAATATCTCCAGCTGGTCCCTGAATACTGGCCTTGTATCTACACGTACTGGTTTCAGTATTGTGGCAGGGTCTTTCCTGGTGTATATGTCAAGCACACCTATGGTTGTGTTGAGCTCTTCGGTGACCCGTATTATGTCGTTCAGGAACTTGTCAAGCGAAGCATTGAGCTCTATTATTGACCTGCTTATGTTGTTGGTCTTGTCTTCCAGGAACAGCAGGTTCTCCCGTGCGAGCTCGATGTTCGCTCTCAGTACCTTATTCTTCTCGCTGTTGGAACCTACAAGATTGTCAAGTCTTGAGAGCGCAGTCTCAAGCTCTGCTGAGCGGGACTGTAGTAGTGCAAGTTCTGCATTGAGCACATCCTGGTAGAGTGAGATGTTGGCGAGTTCTTCTTCAACAGACTCGATGACAATATCTGATAGGTCAAGCACTAAACAGGCAGGATTCTCAATATCTAATGGTAGGATTGCTGAGATGTTGCAGTATGTATCCCTTATTGTCTTGGTCTTGGTAGTATAGGTTGTTATTGCAATGGCGGCATCAGGAGTGTGATTTATCGGAGGGATCGTTGGTATGGCTGATGCGTTCGGCGTGCTGCTCTCTACATAGTCCAGCTGTATCTCAAGAAGGTTCAGGAAACTTATGATGTCTGTTATCGCCTGTTGTTGGGAGGCGAAGTCAATGCTTCCTATGTCTGCGTTGATATCATTCAGGCGTGATTTCAGGTCTACTGCTACGGGCTGTGCCTTCTCAAGGTTGTTGACAAGGAACCTCAAGTTGGTATTGAGCTCATTGAGCTTCTCCCAGGCTTCAAGTATAAATTCTGTACCGATACGTTCGTTAAGATCCGCGACGTATGCTTTCACTGCATTAGCTGTGACGACTGCAGTGGTCTGCTTTGAATTGTCTATGAACAGTGTGAGTTCTGTCCCCCTGCCTTCCTGGAGGTTTTTCTTAAAACCTTCAGGTATGACTATAGCACCTCGCAATTCACCTGAGGTGACCTTGTCTGCGACTTCTGCCTTGCAATCGTCGGTGAATATGGTTGTCGTGAATATGTCTGACTCCATGTCAAATCCTGAACCATCAAGATCGCATACGCCAAGCTCTACACCTCTGATGTTTTCAGCGACGTCAGAGAAGTAGAATATGTTGATCAGGATAGAGAGTATGAGGAACGGAGTGAGAACTACCAGTACAAGACTCTTCCTGTCCCTAAGGAAAAGCTTGATGTCATTCAATAACATCGTGTCCAGCTTCTGGAAAGGAAGCTTAACGTTTCTCCACAGCTCGCTTAAATGCATTTTCGATATTCTTCTGTTTGTATTTGGTCTTTAATTTTTTAGGGGTGTCCTGGAAGATGACTTTTCCGGCATCCATTATGATTATACGGTCTGCAAGGCTCTCTGTCTCCAGAAGATTGTGTGTGACCAACAGTATGGTTGTGCCTTGTTTCTTGACCTCTTTGACAACTTCCCAGAGGGTGACTCTAGACATGGGGTCGACTCCTGCCTCTGGCTCGTCTAATATGAGAATCTTTGGAGAGTGCATCATGGCAATTGCCATGTTGAGTCTCCGTTTCATGCCTCCTGAAAGGTCTTTTGCCAGCGTGTTCTTCTTGTGGCTGAGTTTCAGAAGTTTGAGAAGCTCTACTGCACGCTTTTTTGCTTCATTTATGATTACATTGTTCAGGTTGCCGAAATAGATCAGGTTTTCATAGAGTGTGAGGTTACCATAGAAGCTGTCATCCTGCGGAGCCCAACCGATCACCCTGGAACGGTGGGACTGCTTCATAGGATTCCCCCTGTACTTTATGGTGCCAGAGGTCTCTTTCAGGAAACCTACGATTATCTTTATTGCAGTTGTCTTGCCGCAGCCATTTGTCCCTAGCAGGCTGACTAGCTCGCCTTCTTTCAGCCTGAAAGAAAGATTGTCCAGAGCAGTGAACTCCCCGAAGATCTTGGTAAGATTCTTGACTTCCAGCATGGGTGAGGTTATGGTCTGAGGGTTTTTATAGGTTTTGGTGGATATTATCAGGTATCCTGGTTGTAGATGGCTTACAACAGAAAAGTAATATTTATATAATTCTGAATCATTGTTATATCCTATGAAACGATGTCATGTTCTCATCATTGTCTTGTTGTTTCTTGTCCTTGCGGGCTGTTCAAGGCCTGCGCAGGTGGCTGAGGAAGATACTTCTCTTGAGCAGCCTCCGGTCGAGACAGAGACTATTGAGGTGCCTGAGCCTGAAGAGGTGGTGGATGAAGAACCTGTTGCAGATGTCGTTGAGCAGAAACAGATGGCTATAGGTGGTGCTACAGACATCAAACAAGAGAACGTGACCATCCTCTCTGACATAGAATGTGAGTTCGGCCAGGAAGGGCCTGAGAAATTCTCATTCAAGATGACAAACACCGAAGAGAAGAAGTGGGTCTTCAATATGCTCTCCTATTCCGCAAGAGAGACATCAGATACACCTATACTTGTCCTGAACGCGTTGCAGGTCACCAACGGACAGCTGAGTGAGAGCTGCGGAACAAGGAGTGTCGCACCAGGTAATGAGGTTGTCTGCGACTTTGATCTGGAATCCATGTCGAATAGGGTGACAAAGCGATCCTTGAGGACTGGCGAGACTGCGATGGGCAATGTGAATGAGAACACATTATCATTAAGGACTTCTTCCCACGCAGCAGAGATAAGATTCCTGTGTGAGTGAATCAGAAAAAGAACTAATAAAAAATAGAAATAATTACCTTGCAGCCAGCTTGATATCTTCTTCCTGGACTGTCTTCCGGCCAGCGTGCTTAGCTATCCTTGAAGACTGGGTGCCGATCTCTTCTGCGATCTCTCTCAGGATGTCTGAGAAAGCGACCTTTGCCTCTTCGCTCACCCTCTGAGCGCCGGCATTCTTCAGGATCCTCTCTGAAATAGCAAGCGGTATCACATGTTCTCTTGTCTTAGGCATATTATCCTCCTCCAACAGTATTGATTCTTTAAATAGGGTCTGGGTAGTATTTAATATTTGCGGTTTTTTCGGGTTTTGGAGCGATTTTAACGCTCTAAATCCTTTATTTTTGGGTTTTAGAGTAGATGGGGCCGTGAGTTCAACTATTAGTGCTATTTGGGGTGATAGTTGTGTCCTGAGTAATTTTAAAGATTATACTTGAAAAAATGGGCTAGCTACTACGACTAGACTGAAACAAAATAGAATCTCCATAATATTTAATCCGATATAAACACGGAGCATCATGAAATCTATTAGCACAATTGATGA
>JAUVBP010000220.1 GCA_030591125.1 Candidatus Woesearchaeota archaeon
GTCCATAAGGTGAGACACAAGAGAGTCCACAAGAAGTCTGTCAAGAAAAAGAAGTGATTTGACTAAAAAAAGGGGGAAAAAAGAGGCATGGTAAGTTTACTGAAGCAACGGAAAGCGCAGATCACTGTATTCATAATACTTGGAGTCATAATGATAATATCAGTAGGTATATACTCCTACTTACGCAGCACAGGGATAGATCCTATAGATATACTGCAGCCGAAATCTCCTCCAGTGATCGCGTTCATAGATGCCTGTATAGAGAGCACGGCTACTGAAGCTATACGTGCCATGGGCAATCAGGGTGGCTACATCAATATACCGCCTGCAATCCGGAATAATCCTACAAGATACCTGTCTCTGGTGCCTGGTATCGGTGGTGAGTACACTCCAAAGATCCCTTATTGGTATTACGAGGGAAAGACAGAGATACCCAGCCTGAGATACATGGAGATAGAGACTGAGAGATACATAGATGAAAGATTGGGAGACTGTCTCAACAACTTCACTGACCTCCGGGACGAGTTCATGATAACAGAGAATTCAGGCTACGAACCAAAGGTAGTCTTCACAGAAAAAGAGACAGTCATAGGTCTTAAATATTCTATAGACATCCAGACAAGAGGTGCTGATGAGGTCACAAAGAGAGAAGAGTTCCTCATAAGACTTGATGTCCCTGTCAAACGGATGCGCGAGCTTGCTATCGAGATACTTGAGAAAGAGAACCAGATGACTTTCTTTGAGAACATGACCATCAACCTCATGGCATCATATCCTCCTGAAGACATCCCGTTCACAGGCCTGGAGCTTGACTGCAACAGGCGGCACTGGCTGCTCTCGGATATCAAGAAGAAACTGAATCAGGGCCTTGAGCCTGCCGTCCTCGCTATACGGTTTAAGAACACAGATCATCCTCCATTTGAAGGTGATGAAGATGATTATCGCCTCATACATGAAGAGGTAAAGGCCTTCCAGGAGAGTGAGACCTACAGGCCAATCAGATGGCCTGAATACGTCCCTGCTGATGCATATGATTATTTCCAGTATTACTTCCAGTTCACTGAGGAGGATTATTCTGATTTCAGGGTGGTGTCATCTTACAAGAGCGATTGGGGTATGCGGCTTGTCGCTACACCCAACCAGTATGGAGTGATGAAGTCGGGTGTGCAGGACCTGAAATCTCAGATAATGTCATCAATATTCTGCGTGAACAGGTATCATTTTGTGTATGATGTCGCGTATCCGGTCTTGGTAAGCGTCAGCGATCCTAAAGCATTCCACAAGACAGGTTATGCATTCAGGTTCGCTTTTCCTGTACAGATATTCCATAACAAGGGTGATCGCAGCCTGCTGCCTGCCTCAATCATAGAACCTACAGAATTCGAGATGGATTATTGTGACACTGAATCTCCACAGGAGCATACTATAATAGTAAGGGACATACAGACCAATGCAGAGCTGTCAAAAGTCAACCTGACATTCCAGTGCCTGAGAAATGAGTGCCCCCTCGGGACCACAAGGACCAACAACAGGCATCTTCAGTGGTCTGGAAGATTCCCTGACGGATGCTTTGGACCGATCATAGTGGCTAACAGGTCAGGCTATCTGGAGACTGCAAAACAATATGATGGGCGTGAACCGTTCTACATAGACATGTTCCCGACAGAAGAGGTCATGTTTGCTGTGAAGCGCCACACAGTGCACTCACCGAATACTGCCAGGCTGCTTGATCCTGACATGTATGCCATCATACAGCTTGAGCTCTATGATCCTCCATTGAACATATTCAACGTGTTCGGTGCAGAAGACATTTTCAACAAGAAAGATACTTTTGAGATACTTCGGGCCGACGCGACATACCTGCTCAACGTGATGCTCATGAAGAAGATCAGTGATGACGAGGACCGCATGATCGGCGGATGGGTAGGTAACTGGTCAGTTGATATGGCTGAGATGCTTGACGCGAAGAAAGTGGTATTCCACGTGCCTCAACAGGTACCGACACCCAAGAAAGACAGCACTGAAGACCTGATAGCAATGTATGAGATAATGACGAACAGATCCATGTTCCCTGAACTCGTCCCGGAGATAATAAGGATGGATGAGTATACTGGGGAGGAATGATGGAAATGATGGTAAACATGATGATGAGTATTATGATAAGAGGTATGTATCACTATGGATAGGATGTCACATGCCAAAGCATGCAGGATAGCACTGTTCATCATATGGATGATAGTACTTACTCCGATATACTCAGCCAATGCACTGCAGATCACATTCAATCCAGATACTGATGTTGATGTAACTGATAATTCGTTCACCATAAGATGGTCCACAGACGAGGATACGACCGGAGATGTTGTATATGGCCCTGAAGGTGATGTTAATGAGAGAAAGCGGAGCACGACCTCCAGTACTGATCACGAGATAAGCGTACCAGGGATAGCCGCCGACCGGACATTCCTTTTCTATATACTGGCAGAGAACTCCACCGGAGAAGAGGTTCGAAGCCCGGTAGATGGAGGGGATCATCATTCATTCACTACAGA
>JAUVBP010000094.1 GCA_030591125.1 Candidatus Woesearchaeota archaeon
ACATGCTCAGCTCAGGACACCGCAACATTTGATTCAACAGGCGCAGCTGTAGCATGGACAGCAAACTACATCACCCCAAGCGGCGAAAGCATATGCACTGATCCAAACTACGAATGCCCTGAAGTCAAATACCACTTCAAGGCTTCAGGCTCGTCGATTCTCGAAAGCAACTACCTGTTCGTAATACCTTGCGACACAAACGACGATGATTGCGATGGCATCTGCAATGGTGATATTGCAGCAGAAGACCTGTGCCTGCCAAATGAATTCGATGACGGAAACTATGGCGATCCATGCGACAACACAGAACTAGGAGAAGAAACCGACGAGACCGGATGCTCAGAAGCCCAGGCAGCATGCATCCAAAACTGGACCTGCACAGCAGCAACTTGGAGCGAATGTGACCCGGCAACAAACACAAGGACAAGAGATACGAGTCTCTGCATATGCTCAGGTGACCCTTCCTGCTGTGACGACTCCATGAGAAACCTACTGCCAAGCACATCCACTTGCATGAAAGAAAAGCCATTCCCAATATTCAGCAAGTTCAACTTCCTCTTCATAATACTGATACTGGTATTCTACTACTATTTCAGGCAAAGAAAGGTTTAAATAAATCTTAATCCTATAATTCTAATGTAAAATGAGGTGCCATAGATGCAAGATCCCTGTAGAAAAGGAAGACTTCTACTGCAGGAAGTGCAACACTAGAATAAAGTTCGACAAGACAGAGAACATCTGCAGCTGCGGCAGAAAACTGGAAGAAGATGAAAAGTTCTGCTACAAGTGCGGCGCACAGATCATCCCTGATTTCTCAATACCTGGAGAAGCTGACTTAGAATTCTAGACCTTTCCTTGACCTCCTCAGAAGGCAACTGCTTCAATCTTGAAGCTAAAGTTCCTGGCCTCGATCCGAACCTTGAAATGTTTATGACATCAGGTTTTATCTTTTTCATAAACTTCATAGTCTTTTCAAAATCCTTTTCTGATTCAGTAGGATAACCTGCTATCAGGTCAGTGCTTATGGTGATGCCATTTATTTGTTTCCTGAAAGTTTTTACTATCTTCTTGAAATCTTTTACTTTATAGTTTCTGTTCATCTCTCTGAGGACCTTGTCAGAACCAGATTGTATTGGGATATGTATGAACTTCTTGACTTTAGGATTCTTATAAATATCTACTAGCCCATCAAGTATAGGCAATACATATTCCGGATTCATCATGCCTATCCTCAAATTGAAATCGCCTTCTATCTTTAATATTTGTTTCAAGAGAAGTATTAGCTCCTGCTTTCCTCGATCCAAGCCGTAAGCGGAATTGTCCTGGGAAGTTATGTTTATCTCAGTGCATCCCTCTTCTACAGCTTTCTTAACATCATCAACTATCTTTTTCTTAGGAAAAGAACGTAACTGCCCTTTGGCTTTCTTTACAATGCAGAACGAGCAAGCGTTCAGGCAGCCCTCGCTTATCTGAATGTTTGCTGTATTTTTCTTCTTCCTTTCAATAGGCAAAAGGTTCTTTACCTCTTTCCTCTTTCCAATGAACTCTGCCCTGTTCCCTTTTACTATAGAATTCACAGCCCTGCCTATATCAGTTATATGGAACGTATTAAGCAATGAAGCCTCAGGAGCGATTTCCCTGCATATCTCATATTCCCCTTCAGGCATGCATCCGGCTATTATGACCTTCTTCTTTAATTTGATGGCTTCCCCTATACTATATCTTACTTTTGATTCAGTAATCTGCTTGACTATGCAAGTATTAACAATTACAATATCTGATTGTTTCATAGAATCGACCAGCCTGTGGCCTTCCTTCTTCAGAATTCCTGCCATCAGCTCACCGTTGTTCTGGTTTGCACAGCACCCGAAATTCCTTATGAATATTTTCACCATCTTTCCAATTGATTCAGGATTTATTTAAATAATGAATGTTTAAAAAGATATTTAAAGATTAAATCTTCATGAATATTATATGAAAAAATGGTTTACGCTCATTTTTGTATTCTTAGGTTCATTCTTATTATTTATCAATATTGCCAATGCCCAATTGGATTGTAGTGTTATAGACCTGACTTATGAAGAACACCTGTCTAAAGTATTTGGAACTGATGAAATCTGTGATGATTGGTGCTTGGAAGCGACTGGCCTGGCATGTGTAAGGGCAGCTGGAGGCGGTACTCTTAGCTCATGTGACGGATCAACAGCAGCCCCGGTTGATTGCTGGTGTGCGGGTTGTGCTGGCAATGTCATTTTAAAAATGTCTTCAAATACAAATGCTCTTGCAGAATTAGCTTCGCAAAGCTCTTATGACTGGGCTGTCTGTTGTTCTGAAGATGTTTTAGATGAATCCTGTTCTGGCGGAAATGTTGTATTGAGATTAAGTTCAGATACAAATGCTTTTGTGGAAGCGCCTGATCAGAATAACTATGGCGTAGACTTGTGTTTAAATGCAGAATGTGAAATCTCTGACCAGGATCTGAGCGCCGAATATGAATCAAAGCTATTATCCATCTCTTCCTTGACAAATGCAAATGTTGCAGAGCCAGATTTTTATGGCTCCAACCTGTATTGCACTATTTGTGAATGCCGTTCCGGTGAGATCGGGCAATGTGAGCCAGGCAATACCGGCAAAAAGTGCGATGGCTGTTATTATGTCCCTGCACCAGCAGAGACCTGTGATGGTCTAGATAACAATTGTGACGGTAACATTGATGAAGGCTGCGCTGCTGAAGGCATCAAATGCTGGGGCCGTAATAACGCTGGCCAGTTAGGCAACGATGATACAACTGATAGCAATGTCGCTGTAAATGTAATCGGGATTGACAAAGCAGCCAGTATAAGAACAGGAGAAAGTTATTCTTGCGCCATCCTTGATGATGGGGACATAAGCGATGGCGGGCCAATGCAATGCTGGGGTTTAAATATAGTTGGGCAGTTAGGCAATGGTAATAATGATAATAGTGGTATACCTGTACCAGTCAACAATATCAACAATGCAATAGAAATATCAACAGGAGCATACCATGTTTGTGCTGTTCTTCATAGTGGAATTGTCAACTGCTGGGGCTATAATTCTTATAGCCAATTAGGCAACGATGATACAGCCAATAGCAATGTTCCTGTGACTGTCTCAGGAATCACTAATGCAATAGGTGTGGGGGCTGGAAGATACCATTCTTGCGCTCTACTCGATGATGGAGACCTAAGCGATGGAGGGCCAATACAATGCTGGGGTTTAAATACAGTTGGGCAGTTAGGCAATGGCAATAACGACAATAGTGCTGTGCCTGTACCAGTGACAGGGATTGACAATGCAGTAGAAGTCTCAAGCGAAGGTTTATTTACATGTGCTATTCTTGATGATGGATATCTAAACGACGGCGGGCCAATACAATGCTGGGGCCGTAATAATCGTGGCCAATTGGGCAATGGCATTGCAGGAGATAGCAATATTCCTGTATCAGTGGTAGTGATTGACAATGCAGTAGAAATATCATCAGGAGGATACCATTCTTGCGCCCTACTCGATGATGGAGACCTAAGCGACGGAGGGCCCATACAATGCTGGGGGCAAAATTCTGAAGGCCAACTAGGTGACAGCTCCACCACTTCAACCAGGGTGCCTGTACCAGTGACAGGGATTGACAATGCAGTAAAAGTCTCAAGCGGAAACACGCATACATGTGCCATTCTTGATGATGGAACTGTCAAGTGCTGGGGTTATAATTATTTTGGGGCATTAGGTGATAGCAGTAATGATAATAGCAATGTTCCTGTATCAGTGACAGGGATTAATGACATAGTGAATGTAGCAGGAGGAGGATACCATACATGTGCTATCTTGATACCCTCTTTACCCCCTTGTGTATGTTCAGGTACCTCATGCGAACCTGGCAATACAGGAAAGGTATGCGACGGCGTATGCAGCTATGTTGCAGCACCTGCAGAGATCTGTGACGGGATCGATAATGACTGTGATGGCTCAACAGACGAAGACTTTAATATTGATGGAGATGCCTATACTACCTGCGGCTCATGGGACGGAGCAGCATACATAACACCCGATTCAACCTATATAGATTGTGACGATTCAAATGAATTCATACATCCTTACATTGACCCTTTTGCAACGATCCCTTACATGACATTCTGCAACTGCATTGCACCTGGCCAGGGTATTCCAGAAACTATCAATGAATGCAGTGATGACATAGACCAGGACTGCGACGGCAGTGACTTAGGATGCCTTCCAGCATGCACATGCGATACACTTTGTCCAGGTGTCAATTGCAATGACCAACTCTGCAGGGATTGCGGAGATACAGGCAGCTGCTATTTCTATGATGTGCCATGGTGGAATCTTTTTGACGATGATGATTGCATAGATTGCACTGGCCTGGAATGCTCAAATGCCATGGAACTATGCTTCGGAGACCCCTGCAACCTAGGATGTGACATTGTAGACGGGGACTGCACATCAGTGGATCCACCACAGATAGGAGACTGCATCTTCAACCTTGGATGGACAGACCAGGGAGATGAAGACATCACAGCAACAGGAGAAGAGATAGAAGTAAAAGCTATTGCAGAAGGCACTGAAACTGCAACAGGAGGCTGTGACCCACTGAACGGACAAAACCTAGACTTCATAATATGCGACGAAGACAACAACTGCCAAGAATCAACACCAGGAACATTCGACTTGATCTCCGGAAAAGCAGAAATCTCATGGAAAACCGAATACACACTGACATGCACTGATCTATCCTATGAATGCCCACTACAGAAATATACATTCACAATACAAGGAACACAAGGCAGCAGCCCACTATTATTCATAGCAAGATGCAACGAAGCAGAAGATGCAGATTGTGACGGAATATGCAATTCAGGATGTTCAGTAGAGGGAATATATTGCATCTGCCCAGAATGGGACGACGGAGAAACAGGAGACCTATGCGACGAAAGCCAAGCAGGAATAGACACAGACGAAACAGGATGCAGCCAACAACAAGCAACCTGCCTATCACAATGGGACTGCACAGCATGCACATGGAACAAATGCGAAACAGCAACCAACACAAGAACCCGAACTGTCGACAACACCTGCTGCACATTCACAGGAGACCTTGGCAGCGAATGCAACAACCAAGCATGGCTAAACATCATCCCAACAGAAGCATCATG
>JAUVBP010000126.1 GCA_030591125.1 Candidatus Woesearchaeota archaeon
AGGGATAATAAAATTCTTATTCTTTTAACGTATTATAGGGCTCCCCCTCACAGATCCTTCTCGCCCATCAACTTTTGCTTGATCGTCTTAAATATCCCCGATATCTCATGATTGGCATAATCCATTATCTGATAATTATACTTCTCTCTCAGGGTGATACAGGCATATCCGAAGTCTGCTGGAAACTTGTCTTCGAGTGTGTGCAATAGAAGTCTTCGAGGGACATCAATCACGACTTCACTCGGGACTCCGCCTGTCAACGCTTCCTGATAGCCATGCGGAAGAAGTTCTCTTGAAGTCACTCTGAACCATTCTTGATACTGAGCAGACGTAGGTTCTTTTGTTAAATCCAGGAAATCAAGTAACTTTAGTGCAATCCCATAAGCGCCATTACCATCATGACTACAGGATGCATACAACGTCGACCCTCCAAGCCTCAATTCAAGGTTCCCTTTCGTGCTCATATGGGCTACACCTAAATAGTGAATCAGAACAGATATCCTGCACCATATCCAATCCCGTATCCGATAGCATTCAGTGCTGTTCCTACCCCTGCACCTGCAACAGTCAGTACAGTCTTTCCTGTCTTCTGTGCATCAGGATTCTTCCTTTGCGGATTTGCTTCATTACGGGTGACAAGTGCTTCAAGTCCTGTAGTTATGGCGGGTGCGATCAGGCTTGCTTCCCCACCTGTTGCGTGGCTGTAACCTACATAGATGCCGGTCCCTAGACTGGCTAATGAGCTTGCTACAAGCGGGCTCATTGTCAGACGGAATTCGAAGTTGTTTCCTTTTGCCATCTTATACTGCAGACAACTAGGTATTTATAAAACTTCCTTTTAAGTACTACTTTTAAGAGGTAATAATTTATAAATCCCATAACCCTATTTTTTTGCACATGAGCTACGAAATCGGTAAAGACTGCCATCTATTACATTCATTCATAGGGTATTATACAGATGAATTCTTCAGAGTGATGGGGGAAAGAGACCCGGATCATGAGAAATTCATGACTTTCTATCACAGTGAAGATGATGTCAGTGAATTAGAGAAACGCCTAGGACTTGATGTCAGGGAGATCATCTGCTGCGTCTCAAAGCCGGACCCTGCTGTAGTGTACCACAGGCCATATGGTCTGATCTTATCTGGTAAGATCAAGGCGATGTTTGACAATGATTCAGCGACATCCATGTTGCCTGATGGCACGTATAATGGTCTGCGCCCTGCCGATTTCACGAATGAGACTGACTTGCAGACACTCATGACTACATGGTATGATAAGTTTGAAGAAGCCAGAGCCTTCACCTGGAATGAAGCGATACTCAGGAAAGGTTCTAAGATCGTAGGAGCATTCCATGACCCTGCATTCGATCCCGGACGCATGCAATTTGCAGGCATGTGCACATACAAGGAGCAGGAATACCTGAAGTTTCTAGAGAAAATAGACAGATTAGGTCTCAACCTACTCGAGATAAACGCAAAGTTCAAGTGAAGTTACCCAAACATTCTTATACACATATATCCATGACCTAAAAACATGACAACTAAAAAACTACCAAAGATATTGGAAGAGCAGTGTATAGGCTGTGGACATTGTGTGATGGCATGTCATCCAGGCTGTCTGAAAGTCGTCAATGGAAAATCAACCATGGTGGCTCCAGAGAAATGCGACAGTGAAGGCAGATGTGTGGCTGCATGTCCTCAGAAGGCAATACCTCATCTGGAAGACAGGGAATGCTGAACTACTTTAGTTCATTCCGCCTATCTGAGATATACGACTTGTAGAAAAAGGACTATGACATCACTTCAAGAACGCTTCCAGATGCTCTTCAGAACTCACTAACTCTCTCAACTCTTCCTCAGTATGTGTAGCGATCTCGAGCTCTTTATGCAGTTCTCCTCTGTCACCACAGAACTTGTGCGCAAGCATGAAGACCAGTTCCTCTGCTTCTCTACGGAACTCTTTCTCCCATTGGTCAGGATGATTTGCGAGTATATCCCGAAGATTCTTGATGTGTTGATCCAGGAGGTATAATCCAGTCTCAAGATTCTTGGCCAATTCCTCTATCTCGTGCCCTTGTGTCTTGAGCTCTTCGAATGGAGCATTCTCTAATCTCTTTACATGCTCCCTGAACTTAGGATGGTGTATCAATTCAATGAGTGTGCCTATAAATTTCTCTACCTTGTCAAGTTTAGAACTGGCTTCGTCTCTTTTTTCCTGAGAAGTCACATCTTTAGGCATGTGCTCCATCTCTTTGAATATCTGATCTATACACCAGCCTATGTGTTTCATATTACAACCAAGAATTCAGGGTTATATAAAACTAACTCACAACCCTTCCCATACACCACTATTAAAAAGCTTTATAAATCCCATGAACAGATAAATTGCAGGCACAGATACTAACTCTGTGCTTTAAACACGGAGAGTGAATGACAATGGCTGATAGACGAGGCGGTTTCGGAGGAAATCGAGACTCAGGAGATAGGAGAGGCGGTTTCGGAGGAAACCGAGGTTCAGGCGGCAGAGGAGGCTTCGGAGGTAACCGGGGCGGTGGTTTTGACCGAGGACCAAAGGAGATGCACAAGGCAGTCTGTGCTGATTGCGGAAAGGAATGTGAAGTTCCATTCAAGCCATCAGGCGAAAGACCTGTATATTGCAGGGACTGTTTCGGCAAGCACAAGAAGTTCTGAGGCCCAAATAGAATTTTTTCCTTATATTTTCTGCATTTTGATAAGATTTCTTGAGATTACGTTTAAATCATGACATCCCAACAATCCTGATGAGGTGTTAATGATGAGCAAGGATGATGTTACTGCGGAACTTATGAGGATATACCACAAAGCACGTTGTGATGGCATATGGATCAGGGAATTCGGAGGAGGAGATTCCTACATGGCTGCTGCAGGCAGCATAGAAGAGATGGAGGAGCTTGAGAAAAAGATAGGAGAAGAGATCGACATAGCAGAACTTGAGCTCGGCGATATAGTCAACATGTCCATGCCCGGCACCGGAAAGTCAAGAGAAGAGTCCTGCCGTAACGCAGTGGATGCTTTCAAGGAATACGCCAAGACAAAGCATGAACCCTACAAACTATACGCAAGCTTCGATGATCGAGGTTATCATCTTGAAGCATACATCCCGAATGATGGTTCTGTCCCGCAGGAGTTTGTTGTCAAGGCATACAAGGATGACAAGCTCGTGGAAGAGATGAAAGTTCCTATGATGTATCGACCGACATTCGGAGTTGATGTGGCAGACCTGGCAGAATTAGAGGCAAAGACTGATGAGCTGATGAAAAGGCTTCCTTAGATCTTCAGTTTCCTTCTCACATCTAGCAAGCACATACCCGTTCCATCAATGCACGTTTCAACCTATGATAGCGCTGACGTAATGCATTGAGGTCTATCTTCAGCTCTTCTGCCATCACATCATATGACTTACCTTCTCTTACAAGCAGGTAGACCTCTTTCAGGCCCTTTGGGAGTGATGCTGAAGCCTTATCAAGCACAGTCCTTCTTTCCTGTTCCACAACACTGTCGATACTCTCATCCTTTATGGTCAGTTCTTCCCTATGATGAGCAAGTAGCTCATTCCTTCTTGTGCTCCTGCGTATGTAATCAACAGATATGTTCCTTGCTATTGTGAACAGCCATCCTGCGATATTTGCATCATCTCTCAGAGAACCTGCACGTGTCAATGCCCTGATATATGTCTCCTGCTCGATATCGTCTGCATGCTGACTTATTACAGGATATTTCTTCACCATGGTTTTCTTGATATAGCCAGGTTTCTCTCTATAGAACTGCATTATGGCTTTAGCGGGGTCCATCATAAGAAAAGACAATACAGGGCATTATTAGGGCTGCGGCTGAGAATTTTATCATAATGAAAATACCATAATCCTTAAATATCACTTCTTTAAACTCCAGACCACCAACTTTCGAGGTGTTGAGAATATGTATGAAGGAAACAATGCATTAGGAGTCCAGACAGCACAGGACGCAATAGCTTACATGATGAGAGACACAGGTCTCTACAAGCTTGGTGGAGATCCTGAAAAGTTCTCTCGTGAGAATAAGGCAATCACAAGCAATGTGAAGCCACAAGAGATGTATACTCCTGCACACAGGCAGCCTGTTCTGCATAGGAGACTGGAACGCGG
>JAUVBP010000081.1 GCA_030591125.1 Candidatus Woesearchaeota archaeon
CTGGGACTGCCTGTAGGGGATATCTCTACTCTTGAGGATGACTGAATAATTTTTTATTGATATATTTTCAAATACATAAATAGAGTTCTAGCATCGCACCACCACCCTGCGCTCGCTATGCTTCTGCCAGCGTTACGTTTTGCCCAACTGCGATATTTTCTGCTTATGATACCGTTAGCTCGCTAGGCAGGGGCGGTGGTGCTAATGTAGCAAGAAATAAAAATGCGAAGAATGAAGGTCTACTCTTCCCCTTTCTCTATATGCTGGGCCTCTACAACCGTGAATGCGGCCATGTCCACTATGTCCTGCATAGTGCATCCTCTTGAAAGGTCATTCACAGGTTTCCGCAATCCTTGAAGTATAGGGCCTATCGCTTCTGCGCGCCCAAAGAATGTCGCCAGCTTGTAGCCGATGTTAGCTGATTGTAAGTCAGGGAATATGAGCACTTTTGCATCCCCTTGTATCTCCGCACCAGGGCATTTTATCTTTGCTACCCATGGCTCTATTGCCGCGTCCAGCTGAAGTTCTCCATCTATCACCGCTTCTGGCATCAGTTCTTTTGCCTTGTCTTTCGCTATTGATGTCGCTTCCTGCACCTTCTTTGCCAACGGGTGTTTTGCACTTCCTTTTGTAGAGAAAGAGAGCATCGCCACGCGAGGTTCCAGCCCGAACCTCACAGCAGTCCGGGCAGAGTCTAACGCTATCTCTGCAAGATCCTTTGCGTCAGGTTCTATCGTCACTGCTGCGTCTGCGAAGAGAATCACTTCATCCTTAAATCTTATGAAGAACGCCCCTGATACCTTATGGAATTTCTCTCTTGCCTTGATTATCTGCAGAGCAGGAAGGATTGTGTGTCCTGTGCTATGGACCGCTCCAGAGACAAGACCATCCGCGTCACCTCTGCGCACCATCATCGTGGCATAGTAGATCTCTTCCTTCATTGTCTCCCGCGCCTTCTCAACCGTAAGGCCTTTGGCCTTCCGCATCTCAAAGAACTCATCACAGTACGTATCAAAGTGTGCTTTGTTAGACTCGCAAAGGTGATCGACAAACTGAGCGCATCCTATGTCAAGGCCCAGTTCAGAAATCCTGTTGCGGATGTTCACCTCATTGCCAACAAGGATCGGCTTTGCTGTGCCCTCCTGACATATCTTCTCAACAGCACGAAGTGTCCGCTCTTCAGTAGACTCAGGAAACACAACCCGTTTAGGATCGGCTCTTGCCTGATCCTTTATCTTAGCTATGAAATCCTTCATAAAATATCACCATCTTTTGAACATAAATATTGCGCCAATATTGCCTGAATATTTCCTGCCAATATGCGCTGCGTTAATAAGTGGCATACCTCTTTTTTAATACTATCTGTTTTCTTGACAAGAAGGGACGACCATGAATTACTAATACGTGATTGCGTCGCATTTATCTTACTGTTGTGATTATACAAGGGGAGTGAAAAAGCGTAACATATATTAAGTAGTACTTCATAGTCAACTCAGTTCAGTAGCAAATTTTTGTGGAACAAAAAAGGGGGAGGTTGTAACTATGATTGTAAAAGAAGAATTCCTTAGCAAGCTAAGACGTTATTTCTCATTAAACTTATACGAGGTCAAAATCTGGACGGCACTTCTTTCGCGAGGGGTCTCAACAGCAGGTGAGCTGTCTGATATCGCTAACGTGCCAAGATCACGGAGCTATGATGTTCTCGAAAGCCTAGAGAAGAAAGGATTCGCAATCACAAAACTAGGCAAACCAATCAAGTATATCGCCGTACCTCCAGAAGAGGTCCTTGAAAGAGTAAAGAAAAACATGAAAGAAGAGGCAGATGCGAAAGTCAAGAGACTTGATGAGCTCAAAGGAACAGAAGTCGTTGAAGAACTTTCCACACTCCACACGCAGGGCATCGAACTTGTCGAACCAGCAGACCTTTCAGGAAGCCTCAAGGGCAGGCACAACCTATACAACCATCTTGAACTTACAATCAGGAATGCGGAAAAATCTGTATCAATAATGACGACAAGCCAGGGCCTTCTCAGGAAGATTGAAGGTCTCAAACCCACCTTTGAGAAGATAAAGAAAAGAGGGGTCAAGATCAGGATTGCAGCACCACTTACAAAAGAGTGTTCAGGTGCAATAAAGGATCTTGGTGATGTTGCGGAACTCAGACACACAGCAGCAAAGGGCAGGTTCTGCATAGTTGATCAATCCGAAATCATCTTCATGGTCATGGATGATTCAGAAGTGCATCCTACCTATGATGTCGGCATATGGGTAAACACTCCGTTCTTCTCAAATGCCATGGACAACCTCTTCGATGTCGCATGGAAAAGTATGAAGACTGCCAAGGAAACGATCAAAAAGTAATCTTTTACAATTATTTTATTTCTTTATCATTATCGTCATAACTCATATAAAGCACGAAATAGACTGATAAGAATCAACACAAGCTTTTTAAACTGCTTTGGTTTCTGATTTCTCTTATGGACGTAGAAAAGATAGTCGCATCCCTGCACCCACTGGAGAGAAAAGTAGTGCCTGTGCTAAAGGAATGCGGAACGTTGAAGGAAGTCATAGAAAAGACAGGCCTCTGTGAAGCAGAGGCAATGAGAGCGCTGCAGTGGCTAGAGAATAAGGAAGCCCTAAAGATAATCTCAGAAGTCAAAGAGCTGATCCAGCTCAATTCAAACGGTAAAGAGTATCTTAAGAAAGGCTTACCTGAACGCAGATTCCTGGAAACGGTAAGCAAACAACTTCTACCGATACGCAAGATAGGCACTGCTTCAGGGCTTAATGAAGAAGAAGTCACAGTATGTCTTGGCCTACTGAAAAGCAAGGCAGCCATCGCAATAGATAATGGGATTGTTGAAGTCACAAAGATAGGGCAAGAAGCATTGAAGAAAGAATGGCTTGAAGAGGCCTTCCTGAAACGTCTTTCAGCAGGTGGTGTTGCTCCAACAGCCCTCACACCTGAAGAGCAATTCGCTTATGACATATTCAAGAAACGTAAAGATATCATCAAGACTGATGTTGAGAAGATCAAAAGGTTCGAGCTTACGGATATCGGAAAATCCCTTACTGAAACGGAAATGGGAGACCTGGAGACAGCAGACCGCTTGACACCTGAGATGCTCAAAGACGGTTCATGGAAGGATAAGACGTTCAGAAGATATGATGTGACGATAAACGTCCCAAAAGTGAACCGGGGAAAAAGGCATTTCGTCAACCAGGCAACAGACTATGCAAAACAGGTCTGGGTAGAGCTCGGATTCAAAGAGATGGAAGGGACCCATGTCAATACCTGCTTCTGGAACTTCGATGCCCTTTTCACTGCTCAGGACCATCCAGTCAGAGATATGCAAGACACGTTCTACCTGAAGAGTCCGAAAGAAGGGAAACTTCCTGATAATACTGTTGTGAATGGTGTCAAGTCCATGCATGAGAAAGGAGGCAATATAGAGAGTACGGGATGGCAATATGCCTGGAATGGAGATGTTGCAAAGAAAAACGTCCTACGGACACATACGACAGTCCTCTCAGCAAAGACTCTTGCAGCGCTCAAGAAAGAAGACTGGCCTGCCAAATACTTTGCAGTAGGAAGGTGCTTCAGGAATGAGGCGATGGACTGGTGCCACCTATTTGAGTTCAACCAGTTCGAAGGTATTGTGGTTGATCCTGAATCTAATTTCAGGAACCTGCTGGGATACCTCAAGCTTTTCATGAATAAACTCGGATTTCCGAAGGCACGGTTCAGACCTGCCTATTTCCCCTACACAGAACCTAGTGTAGAGATAGATGTATACCATCCAACGCACGAGAAATGGGTGGAGCTCGGAGGTGCAGGAATATTCAGGCCAGAAGTTACTGTTCCACTCTTAGGAGAGACGATTCCGGTACTTGCCTGGGGTCCAGGATTTGACAGGATAATGATGGAATACTATGGTGTAACGGACCTACGTGACCTGTACAAGAATGACCTGAAACAGCTCAGGACAATGAAACAGTGGATGAGATAGAATACCAATAACCAAGACATAAAGCAGATACAAAAATGCCATCAGTAAAACTCAACAAACAAGTGTTCAGCAACCTTGTAGGTAAAGAGCTCTCAGATGAAGAGCTCAGTGAGCAGATCCCTATGATCGGCACTGACCTCGAGAATGTCGGAGAGACCGAGATAGATGTTGAGGTCTTCCCTAACAGACCAGACATGCTCTCAGAGCAAGGATTCGCCCGTGCATTTTCAGCATTCATAGGAGAAAAAATAGGCCTACGGACATATACTGTCAAGCCTTCAGGATCAAAAGTCATAATCGACCCCTCTGTGGCAGCAGTAAGGCCATATACTGCCTGTGCCCTGGTGAAAAACCTGAAGTTCGATGATGAAAAGATAAGAGAAGTCATACAGATACAGGAGAAGCTACATGTAACGTTCGGCAGAAACCGTAAGAAGCTAGCGATAGGCCTGTACCCACTTGAAAAAATCAAGCTTCCTATAAAGTACTTTGCAGAGGATCCTAATAAGGTGAAGTTCCAACCACTCGAGTCCGAACAGGAGATGAGTGCAATACAGATCCTATCAAAGCACCCTGCAGGAAGAGATTATGGACATCTTCTAGAAGGAAAAGATAAGTTCCCTTTCTTCTCAGATGCTGATGGAGCAATCCTTTCCATGCCGCCGATAATCAACTCACACAGGACAGGTAAGATCGGGAAGGATACCACAGAAGTGTTCATTGAATGTTCAGGTTTCGATCTCAACACCTGCAACATCTGCCTCAATATCATAGTCACTGCACTGGCAGACATGGGTGCTGACATATACTCCATGGAGCTAGAGTACAGTGAAGGAAAGAAGATAACACCTGACCTTGATGCAAGACGCATAAAGCTTGATGTACCGTTCATAAACAGATGGCTAGGACTGGAACTGACAGAGGACCAGATGTCAGAACTTCTTGCTAAGATGGGATACGGTTTCGATTCCGGCTTCGTGCTCGTACCTGCTTACAGGGCAGACATACTGCATATGGTAGATATTGCTGAGGATGCCGCCATCGCCTATGGATATGAAAACTTCGAGCCAGAGATACCGAATGTTGCGACCATCGGTGAGGAAGCGCCTATTGAAGTGTTCCGACGAAGGATTGCAGACATACTCGTAGGCATAGGATTGCTTGAGACAAACACATACAATCTCACGAATGCAGAAGACCAGAACACAAAAATGGGTGTGGATATAAAGCTTGCAGAGCTGGAGAGCGCAGTCAATACTGATTACAATGTGCTAAGAGCATGGATGATACCTTCACTCATGAAAGTGCTGCAAGACAACAAGAGCAATGAGTACCCACAGAACATATTCGAGACAGGGACCTGCTTCAAGCTTGATGAGACCACTGAGACAGGGGTGAATGAGTTTTTGAGGGTTGCAGTCACCCTCTGTGGTGCTGAAGTGGATTTCACCAGGATAAAACAGGTGCTTGACTGCCTATTTGATGCTGCAAGTGTAGAATATGAATCAAGAGAGACAGAACATCCGAGCTTCATATCCGGCAGGGTCGCACGGATCAGTGTAGCAGGCATAGATGTCGCGTACATAGGAGAAGTTAACCCGCAGGTACTAGAAGACTGGGGAGTAGAGATGCCTGTTGCGGCATTTGAGCTCAACCTCACAGAGCTTTATAAGCATTTAAAAATAAACTGAGCAAACTATTTAAACGAAAGATGATTTCTACGACGGATAGGGTGGATATTGAACAGGAAGAAAGTGGCGAAATCTAAATTAAGGAGCATAAAGCTCAAGAAAAGATCACGCATCTCTAAGAGACGTAAGAATATCTATGTAAGCAAGAGTGCCTGGCGAAACAAACTTGATCACACTATTTCTGTAAGGAGCCTCCTGAAATATACAGGGATAA